>CAMGJH010000123.1 GCA_946056345.1 uncultured Lentisphaeraceae bacterium
AGCGCCGGCACCATACCCGGTGATATAGCCAATGCCCCTGGTGAGCGTCACCGTACCATCCTGTTCCCCGGAGACGGTCTTGTTCTCCTTCAGCACGGCCGTGTCCTCGGCTGTGCCATTCAGCGTCAGGTTAGCGCCATTCTTGATGGTCGTACCACCCTCATAGGTGTTGGCGGCCGTCAGCGTCACAGCGGAGGAGTTGGTGCCATCGCCAATGGTCAGCGCACCGGTGCCGGAAATTACACCCGTGATAGTCTGAGCCGTTGTCGACTGCAACTTCAGTTCGGAGCCGGCATTGAGCGTCACCGCGCGAGCGTAGGAAGCCACGCCATCAGTGACCGTGCCGAGGGACCCGGTGATCGTCTGCACAACATTCGCAGCCAAGGTCAGATTCACCGAATCGGCAATCGTACCCGCAAAAGGCGCGCTCGCCGCTGTTCCGGTGTAGTCCACACCAATTGTCAATGTCTGATTATTGGCATTCGAACTCTTAATGGTCACCTGAGCATTACCATCCAAGGTGCCGACCGAACGCTCACCGCTCATCAACATCTCGATGGTATTATTCCCCTCAAAGTGCAGATAGGCCTGCTTAAAGGCGATTGTTGTGTCCGGGACCACCTGCATAACAGGCGAAGTGTTTGCTTCGCTCTTAAAGGTTATCTTGCCGGTGTATTCCACGCTATTTGCATTTCCAGCCGCATTCGGCCACCAGAATGCGAAGAGCGGGCAACCGTAGAGCGACGAGAGGGCCTTCACCGTCAAATTGCCCGAGCCGTAGAAGGTCTTGAAGACGATACCCTTGTCATATGTCGCGGTGATCGTCGAGGAGGCCGTCACATTCAGCGCGTTGTAGACATACGAGCCATCAGGCATCGTCAGGGTGCCGCCATCCAAGGTCACCTTCGTTGTTAGCGTCACCTTGCCGCTATCCGACTTGTTCAAGGACTTCCCGGTCCACGGGTTGACATTAAGTGTACCACCCTCTTGAACAATGACTTCCGAGCCCAACGAGCACGTAGCATTCGCCGAAAGCGCGTTCGCGCTATTGGCCGAGGCATTACCAAAACGCAGCGTTGTCCCGTTCGGAATGGTCCAAGTACCCGTGTAGGTGCACGCCGCCACAGCTGCATTCGAGAAGAGCAGCTTACCGGCGCCACTCTCGGAGGTCGTCAACTCGGTCGAACAGCTGCCAGAAACCGTGCCGGATAGCGTCAAGGTCCGGGCGTACGGAACATAGAAGACCGTGTTACCCGAGAGTTCCAGGTCGTTCGCCACCGTCACCGCGGCATCCGCCCACAGCCACAGGCCGGCGGGAGTCGCCTCGGTGCCCTTGAGCGCGATGGGACCCGTGCCCACTGCGCCGGTACTCAAACCAATCTTACCAGCCTCAATATCTGTACCGCCAGCAAAGGTGTGATTCGCCTCGGCATTCAAGACCAAATCGAAGCGACCGCGCTTGATGAGCTTGCCGGAACCGGAGATCACCGTCCCCGACACCACCAACTCCGTAGCGCAGTCCACGATCAGCGTGCCATTGACCTCCACCGTCGAGCCAAGGAGCGTCGGCGTTGCCACCGTCACCTCCGTGCCCGTATCAATTGTCACATTGGCCAAGGCATTGTCGCCCGTCAGGGTCACCGGAGCCGTACCGGTAATCACGATAGAGGTCGGCACCGGCGAGAGCGCCGCATCCAACGCGAGCGTCACCGCATCCGTCCCGGTTCCAGTGTTGATAACCGCACCCTGCGTATCGGTCAGCGTAGCGTTCCAAGAGAGTTCGGAAAGATTCGTGGTTCCGGAACCCAGCGTCGCCGTCGGGAGCGCAGTGGTGTCCACCAACGAAATCTGCACAATTCCCTGAGCACTCACCTTGCCGCCATAGGTCGTGACGCTAGCTCCCTCGCTATCGACCACCTCAAAGGGCAACGCATCGTTCGTCCAAGTGGTTTCAGGCAACTGCGTCGTCACCTGAATGGAGGTCGTCTCCCCATCCTGCTTGGTCACACGCACCTTCGCGGGCGAAACAATCGAGGTGACCGGCAGCGTACGGGCGCTCCCGAGCGTCACCACACCATTGCCAGAGATAACATAATTGCCGTTGTTCGTCAGCGTATTGGCCAAGACCGCTCGCGGCGTTCCGGACACAGTCTCCACCTCAAGGGTGGCCCCTTCCGCCACCGTAATAGCGCCCGTGCCCCAAGAGGAACCATTCTTGATTAGGACCTTACCCGCGCTAATGGTCAGCGGATTGGAGGTATTCGTCTCCGTCGAGGAGAGCTCGAGCGTGCCGGAGCCAACTTTCGTCAGGCTACCGCCATCAGTCGTTCCCACAAACTTCGCCGAAGCCTTCAAGGTGGCATTGCTTCCAACGGCAATCGTAGAGGCCTTCTGACCTGCCTGCCCGCCATTGATATTCGTAATGCCAATCTGACCAGCGAGGGTCGCTTCAACGGCCGTATCGGAATCCAACATTGCAATCTGCGCGTGTGCAGCGTCCTGCGTGCCGCCGTGAAGAACGAAATTAGAGCCCGCCATCGTCACGCTAGCCCCGCCATCGAGCACCAAGCGGTCGCGGAAGAAGCCCGAGCCACCGTAGTCCTGGAAGTTGAGCGTGCCACCGTTGCGGACGCGAATCACTGCCGGGTTCGTCTGAACCGTGCCGTTCCAGCCCGAGAGGTCCTTCTCGTAGAACTCCAGCGTGGTGCCGTTCTTGACATCAATCGTCGGGAGGTCATCTCCGCGCCCAGTGGCGAAGAGCCCTTGACCTTGTCCAGTCGAACGGCCATACTTAAAGGTATGCGTGCCGCCATCAAAAGTGAGGCAGGAGGCGAGGGACACCGAAGAGTCCGCCGCATACGCCAAGGTTACCCCATTAGAATCGGTAGCCTTAAAGGTGACAAGCCCCGGGAAGGCTTGGATTAGATTCTTCCGTGTGGCATCATCATCAAGAGATGCTGTTAAGTCATAGACCACCTGCGAGGTCGCCTCACCCGCCAACTCCGACAGCGTAGTCGCATTGCCCGCCGTCAGCGTCTTCCCCGCAGCAACCGTCACTTCGCCCAGCGAAGTTGTCATATCCGAGAGGTCGGTGTTTGCATTGACCACCATCAAACCCGTCGTCAACGAACCGCTTTCCGTTGCCGCCAGGGTAAGCGAGCCTGCGCCTTCAACCTTCAGCGAAGAAATGGTCGTAGCGCTATCGACCGTCAGCGTTGCCGCCTCGGAAACAGTCAAGGTCACCTCGGCATTCTCGCCAGGCACACCTTCCGGAGCCCAAGCCGAAGCCGTTCCCCACATTCCATCGGTGCCCGAAACGGTGCGTGAGACCTCGGTCGTCGGCGGGAGCCACAGGTTGTGAAGCGTGGCCACATTCTCGGCTGTTAGCGCCGAAGAGTAGCCGCGCACTTCGTCGACAATCAACCCAGAGTGGATTGCCCAGCCGATCTGATCGGCACCACCATAGATGTTACCCAGCGCAAGCCAAGTCCCATTCGGGGTCTTTGTCGCCTGCGTATTCGTCGCCACGGCAGTGCCATTAACGTAGAGCGTTGTGGTGGTCTGTCCCGTCTGCGCCGCCCCATTCTCATCCAACGGGTCGCGGTCAAAGACCACCACCAGGCTCTTCCATCCGGAAAGCGCCGTGTTCGTCGTTAAGATATTTGTATTGCCGCTATCCCTCGTAACATAATCGACACGCAACCCGGTCGAGGTCTGCCCCAGGGCCAAGCCCGTAGCTCCGGATTGCCAAGTCGCACCACTCACACCAAAGATTGCCCCAGTGCTCGTCCCGCTATACTCAGGCAACTTCACCAAGCCGGCAACCGAAAAATCGCCAGAGAAGTCTGCAGAGGAGGCATTTCCGTTCGGGCGCACATTGTTCGTTACCGAGAAGCCTTGTCCCTGCTTAGCCGGGACGTAGGCAGAAGGGACCGCTTCCGAGAAAGAGGTGAACCACCCAGTTCCAACAACTGTATTGTTATCATCAAACGAGGCGGCCATATCCGATGTTGGCTCGCCAGTCACGATGCCCGCCCACGCGGGGGAGGCTAATGCTGACGCGGCGAAGAGCGCGCCTAGAGTTCGTGTTATTCCTCTCATAATTCCAGTTCCTTTCCTAATAGACTGAGCCCGAGGGAAGGGCCACCTTTCCTCAGTCACAGTGCGAAGTATACACCGTTTACCCCCCCCCCTGTGTCAAGGGGAAAGTTGAACTTTTTTAGCCGGGGCTCGCTGCGCTCGTAGCGGTTAGCTGTTAGCCGTTAGCGGACGGCGCGCGTGCCGCGACGGAGGGGGTGGCAGTCCATTGGCCGGCTTTTCTACCTCCGGCGAGCGCTTTCTCGTCGATTGCCGAGCGCCTAGCGAAAAACGCACCCGCCCCGGGTCGACCTCGAACCCGGGCCTACCTCAAGGCGAACCCGGGCCTACCTCAAGGCGAACCCGGGCCTACCTCAAGGCGAACCCGGGCCTACCTCGAGGTCAACCCGGGGCGGACAAAAATGTAAAACGGCTGGAGGTGAACCATTAAGGCCCCGTCTTGTTGCCAATAAGGCCCCGTCTTATTAGCAATAAGGCCCCGTCTTGTTAGCAATAAGACGGGGCCTTGTTAATTGGATCTGGGGCGGAGGCGCGTGCGGGGGCTTGGGGGCAGGGCCCCCAACGGCCCTTGCAGGGAGGCGCGGTAAGCGCATCCCTGCTGCGCGTGCCT
>CAMGJH010000124.1 GCA_946056345.1 uncultured Lentisphaeraceae bacterium
GGCGGGTGGGGTTTATAATGGGGAGCAGTTTCCCTTTTTCATCCGAGAGGAGTTTAGATTATGGAATTGCTGAAGCAGATTTGCGCCAAGGCCAAGGGCTCGGGGCGCACGATTGTGTTGCCCGAGGGGCAGGATCCGCGCGTGATTAAGGCGGCGAACTTGGCGGTTCAGGAAAATGTGGCCAAGATTGTGGTGCTGGGCACGCCCGAAGAGATCGTCTTCTCGGAGAATGCCGCCGGGATGAAGCTGGCCGCCGAGGTGCAGGTGATTGACTACACCCAGGGCGCGCTGCTCGAGGAACTGGCTACCGCCTTCTACGAGAAGCGCAAGGCCAAGGGAATGACCCCGGAGGCGGCGCGCCAGTCGCTGCTCGATAAGCGCATCTACTTTGGGGCGATGATGCTGGCGGTGGGCAAGGCCGACGGCCTGGTGGCCGGGTCGATTGCCTCGACGGGCGATATGCTGCGCGCGGCCTTCCAGTGCGTGGGCACCGCGCCGGGGATCAAGCTCGCCTCCTCCACCTTCCTGATGGGCCTGCGTGAGCCGACGGCCGCGGGCGACGAGGTGCTCTGCTTTGCCGACTGCGCCGTCAACCCCTGCCCGACTGCCGAGCAGATGGTCGATATCGCCCTGGCCACGGCGCGGACCTTCCGCTCGCTGGTGGGCAAGCAGCCCAAGGTCGCCTTCCTCTCCTTCTCCTCCAAGGGCTCGGCCAAGCACGAGCTCGTCGACAAGGTGGCCGAGGCCGCGCGCCTGACGAAGGCCAAGTTCGAGGAACTCGGGCTCGATGCGGTGGTCGATGGCGAAATCCAGGCCGACGCAGCCATCGTCCCGGCCGTGGCCCTCCAGAAGAACCCCGGCGGTGCCATTAAGGGCGACGCCAATGTGCTTATCTTCCCCGACCTCCAGGCCGGCAACATCTGCTACAAGCTCGTCCAGCGCCTGGGCGGGGCGACCGCCCTCGGCCCCGTGGTCCAGGGCGTGGCCAAGCCGATTAACGACCTCTCCCGCGGCTGCTCGGCCGAAGACATCTTCGGCAACATCTGCATCACCGTCGGCCAGACGCTGTAAGCAAGCCTATGCCCACCGAAGCCGATTGCTTGATTGCCGCCAATCGCGTCCCGCAAGTGGGCGCGGCGAAGGTGGCATCGCTTCGGCGGGCCTTCGGTTCGCTCCAAGCCGCCGCGCAGGCCGATCCCGAGGAGGTGGCGCTGCGCTGTAAGGATCTGGGGCCCAAACTCGCCCGGCAGGTGGTCGAGGCCATGCGCTCGGACTTCGCGGCCGAGGAGCGCGCACGGGCTGAAGACTCGGGTATCACCCTCCTCACCGACGAAGACCCCGCCTGGCCGGAGGCCTTCGGCACCCTCGCTTCGCCCCCGCTCTGCCTCTACTGCGTGGGCAACCTCGCGCTTCTAGGGCAGACCCAGGTGGCGATGATTGGCACGCGCCGCGCCTCCATCTACGGCACCGAGCAGGCCAAACGTTTCGCCCTGGGGCTGGCCGGGGCGGGCGTCGTCGTCACCAGCGGCCTGGCCGAGGGGATTGACAGCGCCTCGCACGAGGGCGCGCTGGAGGCCGGGGCCTTGGCCCCCGACCGCGCCGGGCGCACCGTGGCCGTCATCGGCGCCGCGCTCGATTGCCTCTACCCCGCCAGCCGAAAGCCCCTCGCACGCCAAATCGTCCGCGAAGGGGGCCTGGTCATCAGCGAATACGCCTTGGGGCGCAATGCCGATCGGCAGACCTTCCCCGCGCGCAATCGCCTGGTGGCCGCCCTCACCCGCGCCGTCCTCGTGGTCGAGACCCCGCAGAAGGGCGGCACGATGATTACCGTCGAGATGGCCGAGGCGCTGGGCCGGCCGCTCTTCGCCGTGCCCGGGCGGCTCGACTGGCCCTCCTTCGTCGGCAACCACGCCCTCATCCGCGATGGCCGCGCCCGCCTCGTCACCCACCCCGAAGAGCTCCTCGAGCGCCTCGGTGCCCTGCCCCTAGGCCCCGCCGCCGCCCCCAACGCCGCCGCAACGCCCGACCCGCTGGCCGGGCTCGACCCCACCGAGCGCGCCATCCTCGCGGCCATTCCGCCCGAGGGCCTCTCGATGGACGAGCTTTGCGCCCGCACGAATCTCCCCATTGCCGAGGCCACCTGCGCGGTTATCGCCTTGCAAATGCGCCGCAAGCTCCGCCCCCTCCCCGGCGGCCTCGTCGCTCGCTGCGCTCGCTAGCTGTCCGCTGTCCGCTGTCCGCTAAAGAGGCGGCTCGCCCTGCGGGCCGCCTTTGGTGTATACTATCGGCTATGGAACAGCAACAGGCAAGCACTTTGCGCGCGGCGATGGTCGCTATCGTCGGGCGAACGAACTCCGGGAAGTCAACCCTCGTCAATCGCTTGGTGGGCGAGAAGGTCTCCATCGTCTCGGGGATGGAGCAGACCACGCGCAACCGCATCCGCGCCATCCTCACCGAGGCGCGCGGGCAGCTCGTCTTCCTCGACACCCCCGGCGCGCACAAGGCCGAGAATGAGCTCGGCACGCTGATGAACAAGATGGCGCGCAGTGCCGGCGAGGGGGCGGACCTGCTGGTGGTGGTCTTTGATGGCGCTGCGTCCGTGCGGATGGAGGACGAGGGGTGGATGGCCCGCGCGGCCTTCGCCGAAAGCCCGACCCTCTTCATCCTCAACAAGGCCGATGCGCCGGGCTTCGACCCCGCCCCCTTCAAGGCCGCCTGGGAGAAGCTCTGCGCGGCAAAGGGCGTGACGCGCGAGGTGCCCTGGCTGGAACTCTCGGCCGAGACAGGCGCCGGGTGCGAAGCGCTGCTCGCGCGCCTCTTCGCCTTGGCCCCGGCCGTCGAGGAGCTCCTCTTCCCCGAAGATATCGTCTCGGACTTCCCCCGCAAGTTGGCGATTGCCGACATCCTGCGCGAGAAGCTCATCCGCCGCCTCTTCCAGGAGGTGCCCCACGAGCTGGGCGTGCGCGTTGACCGCATCGATGCGCTCGAGGACGGCACCTGGGAGGTCCACGCCACCATCTTGGTCAACCGCCCCTCGCAGAAGGGGATGGTCATCGGCAACAAGGGCCGCACCCTGCGGGCGATGCGCCGCGCCGCCGAGCCGGAGATTGCCCGCGCCTGGGATCTGCCCGGCTGCCGTGTGGTGCCCTTTGTGCGCGTGGAGCCCAAGTGGTTCAAGAACTTCTTCATCCTCAAGGAACTCGGCTACAAGGAGTAAGCGATGGATACGCCCCCGAATGTCTACCCCGACGCACCCTTCACCCAGGCCGGCGCAGTGCCCCCGCCGCCCGGCGCCAAGCCGCCCCGCCGCCGCCCCGGCTGCCTGGCCGGGCTCCTCGGCGGTTGCCTCCTCTCGGCCCTGCTGCTCGTCGGTTCCTTCGCGAGCCTCCTCTTCGGCAGCGTCTACCTCTTCGGCAAGATGGCCGACACCCTCGCCGCCGCCCACCCCGAGAAGCTCCTGGGCAGCAACTACGAGTTTATCCAGGGCAGCGACGAGAGCCCCAAGCAGGTTCTGCGCCTGGAACTCAATGGCGTGATTACCGGCGCAGCCCCGAGCCGTTGGTATCTGCCGCCGGATTGCGACGCGGCCGTCCTCGCCGAGGTCGAAAGCGCCATTGAGGACGAGACCATCGACGGTCTGCTCCTGGTGGTCGACTCCCCGGGCGGCTCGGTGACCGCCAGCGACGAGCTCTACTACGCCCTCGAGCGCTTCAAGGGCGCCAAGGAGGGGCGCAAGGTCGTCGTCCTCGGGCGCGACATGCTCGCCTCGGGCGCCTACTACTTCGCGATGGCGGCCGACTGGATCCGCCTGCAGCCCACCGGCTTGGTCGGCTCCATCGGCGTCATCATCCCGGGCGTGAACCTCTACGGTCTGGCCACCAAGGTCGGCCTGGCCGACAACTCCATCGCCTCGGGCGCGAACAAGGACCTCGGCAACCCTCTCAAGCCCGTCAACCCCGCCCACAACGCCAAGCTCCAGAGCCTCGTCAACGGCCTGCACGCGCGCTTCATCGCCCTCGTCGCCCAAGGCCGCAAGATGACGGCAGAGACCGTTCGCCCCCTCGCCGATGGCAGCGTCTACCTGGCCCAAGACGCCGTCAACCTGCGCCTGGTCGACGACGCGGGCTACGAGCAGACCCTCCCGGCCGTCTTCGCCAAGCTCTTCGACTGCGCCGAGGAGGAGATCGCCCTCTTCCGCCCCGCCGAGCAGAAGCCTGGTCTGCGCGCCTTCCTCTCCGAGTTCCCCGGCGCCCTCGGCCGCGGCATTGCCGCCCCGCTCCTCGATGCCCCCGCCGCCCGCCCGGCCCTCCTCTACCGCTAACGATGAAGCAGCGCCTCGACCAAGCCCTCGTCCAGCGCGGCCTCGTGGACTCGCGCGAGCTCGCCCAGCGCCTCATCCTCGCCGGTGAAGTCTTCATCAACGGCCAGAAGGCCCAAAAGGCCAGCCAGTCCGTCCCCGATGATGCCGACCTCGCCCTCGCCGCCAAACCCCGCTTCGTCTCGCGCGGCGGCGAGAAGCTCGAAGGCGCCTTCGCCTGCTTCCCGCTCGACGTCACCGACCGCTGCTGCCTCGATGTGGGCGCCTCCACCGGCGGCTTCACCGACTGCCTCCTCCAACACGGCGCCCGCCGCGTCCTCTCCCTCGATGTCGGCACCAACCAGCTACACTACCGCCTCCGCAGCGA
>CAMGJH010000125.1 GCA_946056345.1 uncultured Lentisphaeraceae bacterium
GTTGCCCACAATACGGCAGGAGAAGGCCGAACCGCCATAGAGCGCGTTACCGAAGAACTCGGCCGAACAGCCAATCACCTCCGAATTGACCACCTTGGCCTCATAGGCGCCGCCACCAAAGACGGCTGAGCAGTTGCTGATGGTGCCGTTCTGGAAGACGCCACCGCGCAGACCGCCGCCCTGACGGGCCTTGCCGTTCTGGAGGACGAAGCCATCGAGGGTGATGTTGTCCGGGAGGGTGGCACAGCGCTCGGTGTTGCCGCCCTCGATGAAGACCCTGCCGGGGGTAGCGGCACGCAAGGTGAGGGTGCGCGTCTCGGTCAGGAGGTTCAAGGGCGCATAGGTGTCATCGTCAATCACCACCACCGAGCCATCTACGGCCTCGACCGGGATAGTGATGGTCGGGAGAGCGGTCTCCACCTCGGCGGGCGGATCTTCGGCGACCTCCTGGGCGCGCATCGGGGCGGCCAGGCAAGCGGCAGCGAGCAGGAGTGCCCCACCCCAGCGCAAGGCGCGAGTGATGGCGGGGGCAGCGAAGGGACGGGAAGCGATCGTCTTCATGGGTCTATCCTCCTCTCTTCGCTTAGTACCGGCGCTTGGCAAAGACCTGCACCTTATAGAGGTGCAAGCGCATGCCATCACCATTGGGGTTAGGCCTACGGATGCGGACATAACGGCTCACGGTCGAGCCGTCGTAAGGGACCTGCAGGATCTCCTTGGCCGCGAGCGAACGGTTGGCCAGGAGCGTACTCCAGCTGTTGCCATCGGCCGAGTGCTCCACATAGACGGTGACGGGGTCATCGCCATTCTGCACTACCACGCCGAAGATTTCGGCATCACCCGGGAGCTGGACCATCACCCAGGGTTCGTCATACTGCTCCTGGGTCCAGACAGCGTAGGTGGCGAAGGCGGAGTCATCAATCACGCGCTGGCCATCGCAGAAGGCCAAGGCCGACTGGTGGAGGTCTTCAACCGTGCCCGAGACGTTGAGCGTGGGGTAAGAGGAGAGGGTGATACAGCCGTTGGCCGAGAGCATCTCCTGCGAATAGAGCGGCTCGTCCTCCGAGACGATGGGATAATTCGCATCATCCTTGTGGAAGAGGGCGCGATAGAGGTCGTTCATCTCGCGGAAGGTAGCCACGGCGCTGTTCTGCGAGGCGGCCAGGAGCGTCTCCATACAAGTGCGCGAGAGGCCGAGGGTGTTGCCATTGGCCTTGTAAACGGCATCGAGCATCGTCTGATAGGCAATGTCCGAGCCATAGTAGGAGTTGCCCCAGTTCACCAACTCGGTGAAGCGCTGGGTGCCATAGCGCGCGTCCAGGGCCGTGCCCAGGACCGAGAGCAGCTCGGTGTCGGCGAAGTTGGCCAGGAGCGCGTTTTGGAGCATATAGGAGAGGTAGTCGTAGGATTCGCGCGTCTTGCGGTCGGTATCGTGCATCCGCACCTGCAACTGCTTGAAGGTGGCCAGGAAGCCCTCCTGACCGTAGGTGGCGCGGAGGGGCGTGGCCAGGGGCTTGGCCAGGAGCGTCCAGCCCACCATTGGATAACGCCAGAAGCCGTAGGTGACATCTTCGGCCCAACGGAGCCAGAGGTCGCCGCGCAAGGGATAGTTCGCGGTCAGGAAGTCGCGCGTCTCGGTGATGGCCTGATAGCAAAGCGGGGCGTGCTCGATGGCGCGGAAGTAGAGCTCTAGGGCCCCTGGGTCATCATCGCCATAGCGCAACGCACGCAATCGGGCGGCCCAGAGGATATAGTAGCCCTCGCGGGTGCGCGGGTCGTCAAAGACGTCATCAAAGCACTCGATGGAGGGATAGGCGGAAAGGCCGTAGAGCTGGTAATGGTTGCCCGTGTACTTGTTGACGTTGGAGTCAATCTCCCAGAAGGAGCCATCGAAGGTGCGGTGGGTGCCGGCGCAGTGACCGGGCTGACCGGCGGTAATCGAGCGGCGGCCCGAGGAGTTCGCCGCCATTGCGCCATACTTCGAGATGCCGCCGCAGACCGCGCCAATCTCGCGGCCGAGCGCCAAGCCCGTGAGGATGGAGTTGGACCAGGGTACGTAGTAGTCCGCGCCGAAGATAGAGTCGCCAAAGAAGTTCCAGGTGCGGTAGTTGGTCTGCCAGGCGGTGCCGTTGATGTAGTCAATGCGCGTGGGGGCGGTCTTGACCGAGTGCATCAAGTCGAGGGTGGAATAGGAGAGCGAGTTGTAGGCCATGCGCATCTGGAAGGGCGTCTGGCAATAGAAGTCGCCGTGGAGCAGGGCGCGGTCGGCAAAGTCGCGGTAGCAGAGCCAGGTGTGGAAGAAGAGGCCATTGCTCTTGGGCGTGTTGTTGAGGGCGGCGGCCACGGCCATCCGGCGCAGGAAGGCGTCATAGTAGGTGGTGCCGGGCGCGGCGGCGAGCTTGCCGCGGCGATCGGTGAAGGTGCCGGCCTTTGTCTGCGTGTTCACATAGATCTTGTCAAAGTTCCAGACACAGACGAAGCGGTCGATAAGGTCGGCGCGCATCTGCGCCTTATTGTTGCTAAAGTCGGCCGAACCATTGTAGATGAGCGCCTCGACGGAGCTGGGGCCGGAGGTGAGCAGATCGGTCAACCAGGTCTTGTCGGCCAAGAGGGCGTTGATGGCCTCCTGCCCATTGAGGTCCTTCTGGAGCACCTCGGCCACCTTGCCCTCAAAGCCGCGCGCGCTCTGGTGTTCGTAGAAGAAGTCGGCATAGGTGAGGGCGGCGATGTAGTTCTCGTTCGTCGAGACCGTGCCCGAGGCATCGGCCTGCAACCCCAAGAGCTCCATCACGCGGTCGCCCACGCGGTCGGCCACCGTGCCCCGCGGCAGCGCTTCAATGTCGGCCACCTTTCTATCGAGCGTGCCGAAGGCCGAACCAATCTCCAGCGTGTCGCCATCGACCGTCACCTGGGTGGCATTCGGGGCCGTGGCGGCCGCGGCAGTGCACAGCGGCGTCACCGAGAAGGTGCCGGTGGAGGTGCCGGTGGAGGTGCCGGTAATCTCAATGGCTATATCGTTATACTTCGGCTCTTTGCCCCAATCACGCTCCCAACGCGGGAAGAGGCGTTCGGGATCCTGCGGCATATAGAAGGTGAAGGAGAAGGAGCCGCCGGCGGTGAGCGAAACGCCCGAGGCGAATTCCTGCCCCTTGAACGCGCCCATCGTGTCGCCATTGGTCGGCGCGTGCTTAGCGGCAGTGGTTGCCGTGCCATCGAAGAGGAGCGTGCCCTGGGTGTAATCATCCAGCCGCCCGGTGCCGCGGTAAATCTTAAAGCCGGTGACGTTCATCGCCGTGCCACCACTCTTCATCGCCATCTTGACGGTGTACCAGCCCTGCTTGGGGAACTTGAAGTCGTTGCCATAGCGCAGGACCCACTTGAAGGTGGTGGTGCCGCCATTTGTCGAAATCGTCATCCCATCCTGCCGCGCCACCTCCTCGGCGGAAATCTCAAACTTGCCCGCCTCCATCGTCGCTGGAATCGGCATATCCTCAATCGTGGTCGTGACCGCCGTAGTGGCCTGCAGATTGCGCGCCTTCCAGCCAAAGCCGAGCATCACTGGGCCAAAGCCATTCATCTCCAGGCGACCGCGCGCAGCCTCGCCCCAGAAGCTCGCCGGGCTCTGGCGGACTGCTTCACGCGCGTAGATATGGGCCACATCAAGGTAGGTTTGCTTCATCGAGGCCCCCGCCGAGTTGCTCGTGGCCTTGTAGAGGTTGTAGCCCAGAAGCAGGGCCTGCTGATACTGGTTGTCCGACCACTTGATCAGGCGCGAGTTATCGATGTAGTTCGCCAGGCTGCTGCGCAGTGCACTGGTCACCGACGCGCGGAAGGTGCCGGAGATGTCGTAGAACTCCAGGAGCGTGATGCGGCGGTAGGCGCCGGAGACGTCATCGGGGTCCCACGCGGCAATCTGGTCAAAGTCCTCCCGGCGGTTGCAGGCAGGCACAGAGTTGTTGTTCGTCACCGTGCGCAGGTAGGAGACCATATAGATCTGCTTCTCGAGCTTGAGCATCGCCTGGGCCAAGAGCGCGGCCTTGTAGATATTGAGCGTAATCTCCCGCCCGGCGGCATCGGTATAAACCTTGCGCGAGACAGGGGAGGATGTGCCGTCATCGCCAACGACCTCCTCTTCAATCGTCTTGGACTTGAGCCCCATCGTGCTATTGCTATCGGCCACCTCGTTATCCATATCCGCTTCCGTGGCGGCGAAAGCCTTGGCACGCAGCGCGGCATATTCATCGGCCGCCGCCGCCCAAGTTTCCAACTTCGCCTGAATCTCCGCCTGCGTCAGCGCCTCCAAGCCGGCCTCCAGCGCGCAAATCTTCCCTTCGGCATCATAGAGCGCCATCGCCGGCCACACCTGCACGCGGCTGCCCAACGGCGCCCCCAGCGGGAAGATACTCGCAAGCCCTCTACGCGAGAGCTCCGAGAGATTCGTCGATACCGTCACCTCGGTGCCGTCCTCGTTCGTCACCTTCTCGTTGACCACGTAGTCGCGCTCGGGCCAATCGTAAACCGCCGTGACGAACTGGT
Organism: uncultured Lentisphaeraceae bacterium; assembly: GCA_946056345.1. Taxonomy (GTDB): domain Bacteria; phylum Verrucomicrobiota; class Kiritimatiellia; order RFP12; family DVOR01; genus Spyradenecus. The sequence goes on from CAMGJH010000125.1 coordinate 4,537, forward strand.
CCCCCACCCCCTTGCGCCACGCCTGCAACATCAAGCTCCCCGCTTCGCTCCAATCCCAGCCGGTAAAGAGCACCGCCATATATTTCCGCTTTGTGGCACTCTCCTCCAAGTTGGCATCTTCAGCGATGGC
>CAMGJH010000126.1 GCA_946056345.1 uncultured Lentisphaeraceae bacterium
GAGGAGGGCGTCGCCGTATTTGGCGAGTTTGCGGTCGCCGAGGCCGGGGATGAGCTCGAGTTCGGCGGGGGTGGTGGGGCGTTTGCGGGCGAGTTCGGCGATGGTTTTGTTGTTGAGGACCATATAGGCGGGCAGGCCGCGGCGGTCGGCTTCCTCGCGGGTCCATTGGCGCAGGGCGGTGGCGAGGCCGCCCTCGGCGGGGCGGGTGCGGGAACGCGGGGAGGCGGGCTCGCCGGAGGGGGAGGGGAAGCGGCTGGGGGCGTCGGCCCGTTTGGGGCGGGCGCGGAAGGTGGCGATGGGGGTGGGGTCGGCCTTGGCGAAGACGAGGTCGTAGCCGGCGGGGGTGAGGGTCATGCCGGCGAGGTAGCCATCCATTTCAAGGGCTTCAAGGTCGCGCAGGAGGGCATCGAGGGACTGCTCGGAGAGGAGGCCGAAGGTGGAGAGGTCGGTCCACGGGGCGGGGGCGGTGCCGCGGAGGATGGCGGCGGCGAGGGGGTAATCGCCTTGGCCGTGCATTCGGGCGATGCAGGAGAGCTCTTTGCGTAGGCGCAGGAGGGTGGCGGCAGAGGGGGGGACGCGGGGGGGCAGAGCGGCGAGGGGGTGGCAATGGTCGCACTTGGCGCAGCGTTTGGGGAGGGCGGCGGTCTCTTCGCCGAAGTAGGCGAGGAGGAAGCGATGGCGGCAGACGCGGGCATCGATATAGCCGAGCATTTCGCGCAGACGCTCGCGGTCGGCCTCTTCTTTGCGTTGGAGTCCGGCGCAGATGCGATCGAGGGCGGCGCGGTCGGGCTCTTGGGGGACGGAGATGATGGAGTAGGGGGAGCCGACCTGGCGGCGGCGGGAGAGGAGGCCGTGGCGCTCGAAGAGGGCGAAGAGGTTGCGCACGGAGACGGCCGAGGAGAGCCCGGCGAGCTCGGCCCACCCTTCGGGGGCGTGGCTGGCCTCGCCGCCTTCGCCCTGGGCGCAGGCGTTGCGGATGGCGGCGTAGAGCTCGTAGACGTGGCTGGGGGGCGGGTTGGTGCTGGCGATGAAGAACTCCTGGGTGCGGACATCGGCGTAGTTGAAGAGGAGTTCGCACCAGGCGTAGTGGCCATCGCGCCCGGCGCGGCCGACCTCCTGATAGTAGGCCTCCAGGCTGCCGGGCACGTCCCAGTGGATGACGAAGCGGATGTCCTGGCGGTCAACGCCCATCCCGAAGGCGTTCGTGGCCACCACCACGGGCGCTTCGCCGCGCATAAAGGCCTCCTGGACGCGGCTGCGCTCGGCATCGGCCATTCCGCCGCTGTAGGCCAGGGCCTTGACGCCGTTTTCCGCGAGCAGGCCGCGGACGCGCTCGACCATCTTGCGCGTGGCACAGTAGAGGATGCCGGTGCGGAAGAACTCGATGACTTGCAGGCAGCGCTCGAGCTTTTCGCCGTGGGTGCGCAAGCGGGTGACATTGAGCGAGAGGTTGGGGCGCTCAAAGCCGGTGACGACGATGGCCGGCTCGGGGCGGCCGCTCTGGCCTAGGCGCAGATGGGCGGCAATGTCGCGGCGGACGGCATCGGTGGCGGTGGCGGTGACGGCGATGAGGCGGACGGTGGGGGGCAAGGTGGAGACCACTTCGCCCAAGTGCAGGTAGTCGGGGCGGAAGTCGTGGCCCCAGGTACTGATGCAGTGGGCCTCATCAACCGCGAGCATCGCCAGGGGTGCGGCGCGGAAAGCCTCGAGGAAGCGCGGGTTGCGGAAGCGCTCGGGGGCCACATAGACAAGCTTGTAGCGGCCCATCCGCAGCCCGGCCAGACGGCGGGTGGTCTCCTCGGTGGAGAGGGTGGAGTTGAGGAAGGTGGCCGGAATGTGGCGGGCGATAAGGGCGTCAACCTGGTCCTTCATCAGCGCGATGAGCGGGGAGACCACGAGGGTGCAGCCCTCCATCATCAGTGCCGGGAGTTGGAAACAGAGGCTCTTGCCCGAGCCGGTGGGCATCACCAAGAGTGCGTCGCCCCCGGCCAGGACGCGGCGGATGACCTGCTCCTGCCCGGGGCGGAATGCCCCGAAGCCGAACCAGCGCTGCAGTGCGTCGAGGAGCGGATCGCTCAAGGCTGCTGCAGCTGGAAGTACTCTTCACGCGCCTTCTGAAAGAGGGCGTTGTAGATCTCGGGCGTGCCGAGGCCGGACTTGAAGGCCAGCTGGACACCATCCGGGCCCATCACCACGATGTAGGGATAGTAGCGGCCGTCGTCCTCCACAAAGAAGGTCTCCTCGAAGACAGCGCGGGTCTCGGCGTCGTCGCAGGAGGTGTCGGCATAGAGGAAGTCTGCGGGCATCTTGATGCGCCCATCGCCAAGCATATTCCAGACCTTCTGGCAGTTGGTGCAGTTTTCGCGGCCATACTGGACCAGGAGGAACTTCTTCTCCGCCTTCGCCTTGGCGATGGCCTTGGCCAGGTCATGCTCGCCCTTGGGCTTGACCACCTTGATCTGCTCGCAACCCTTTGGGGTGGGGACGGTGGAGGGGGCGAATCCCTTTTCGCCTTCGGCGGCAAGCGCGCCAGCGGTGAGAGTTAGGCAACCAAGCAACGTGATCCAGGTTTTCATCGGTTGAGTTCCTTTCGATGGATGCGCACGGGGCGCGTTAGAGGGCAAAGGGGTCGGGAAAGAGGGCGCCGAGGGTGGTGCGGGTGACGGGGGTAGCCGCGTCCAACGCACCCAGAAGGATCGGCATCTTGGGCGGACAGAGCTCGGCGAGGACCTGCCGGCAGGCACCGCAGGGCGGCACCGGGCGCTCGGCGGTCAGGGCCAAGGCCGTGAAGCGGCGGCACCCCTCGGCGATGGCGTGGAAGAAGGCGTTGCGCTCGGCGCAGACGGTGAGGCCATAGGAGGCGTTCTCCACGTTGCAGCCGGTGTAGATGCGGCCATCCTCGCCCAGGAGCGCGGCCCCAACGCGGAAGTGCGAATAGGGCGCGTAGGCATTAAGGGCGGCCTTGCGCGCGGCAGTAAGGAGGGCGGCTTCGGTCTCGGACATAGCGTTGGCTCCGGGGGTTACTCGTGGCGCAGGGCGTCGATGGGGTTGAGGCGGCTGGCGCGCCAGGCCGGGTAGAAGCCGAAGGCCACGCCGATGACCGCCGAAATGCCCGCCGAGATGAGGATCGCATTGAGCGAAACCTGCACCGGCCAATGGAGGACTTGCGCAATGACCAGTGAGGCGCAGCGCCCCACGCCAATCCCCACCAGCCCGCCCAGAATGCAGAGGAGGACCGACTCGGTGAGAAACTGCGAGAGGATGCGGCTGCCGCGCGCGCCAACGGCCATTCGCAGCCCAATCTCGCGCGTGCGCTCGGTCACGCTCACCAGCATAATATTCATAATCCCCACGCCGCCGACCACGAGCGAGAGCATCGCCACAATCAGCAGCAGGGTGGTCATCAGCCCGCTGGTGGCGGTCATCGTCTTGAGCATCTCGGACATATCGCGGATGGAGAAGTCGTCCTCCGCGCCGGGGGCAATGTTGTGGCGTCGGCGCAACACCTCGCAAATCTGTGCCATCGCGTCGGGCACCTGCTCGGGGGTCTTGGCCGAGACGGTAATCTGGTCGATATTGTTAAAGCGCACGGGCAGGGGATAGTTCTGCGCCTGGACCGAGTCGCGCTCGGGGTAGGTGGAGGTGGAGCTCTCGGGGTAGATGTCGCTGGTCGAGGAGGTGGTGGAGGTGGACGAGGTGGAGCCCGAGGCACCAGTGGCCGAGGAGCCCGAGCGCGAGAGGCGGCTGCGCATCGTCTTCCAGGGCACAATCACCGTGTCATCCTGGTCCATCCCCATCATATTGGCCCCCTTGCGCGGCAACACGCCGATAATGCGGAAGAGGACGTTGTTCAGGCGCAGGTCTTGGCCAACGGCCTCCTGCCCCGGGAAGAGTTCGTTCTTGACCGTCTGCCCAATGACGCAGACGCAGGCGGAGACGTCCACCTCGCGCTTGGTGAAGTAGCGCCCGCTCTCGGGGTTGCCCCACGATTGCACGGTGAAGTAATCCTCATTGCCCGAGTAGACCGTGAAGGGGGTCCAGTTGCGGTTGCCAGCGATGGCCTGAATGCCGCGGCGCGAGAGCGAGGGCGTGACGGCCTCGACCGAGAGGCACTCGGCGGCGATAGCCTGGCAATCCTCTTCCGTGAGCGTGACCGTGCCGCCCGAGCCCGAGCTAATCCCCGCGGTCTTGACGGCCGAGGGCCAGATCATCATCACGTTGGTGCCCATATTCGAGATGGAGCGCTTAATGGATTGCGAGGCGCCGGCGCCAATCTCCATCATCGTAATCACCACCGCCACGCCAATCACGATGCCCAGCATCGTCAGGAGCGAGCGCAGAATGTTGCGCTTGAGCGAAACGAAGGCCGCTAGGATTTGCTTGATCATCGGCTTCTCCCTCCCTTACCGCTCGTTGTAGGTGCCGCCGACCACCAGGCCGTCCTTAATATGGTAGGCCTCCTTGGCGAAGGCACCGACCTCTGGCGAGTGGGTGACGAGCACGATGGTAATCCCCTCCTGTTCGTTGAGCTCCTGGAACATCCGCAGCACCTCCTCGGAGGTCTTGGAATCGAGGTTCCCGGTCGGCTCATCGGCAAAGAGAATCTTGGGGCGATGGACCAGCGCCCGGGCAATGGCCACGCGTTGCTGCTGCCC
>CAMGJH010000127.1 GCA_946056345.1 uncultured Lentisphaeraceae bacterium
TCGAGCGCGCCTTCGGTCCAGAGGCCGGTGTAGAAGCCGAGGTTGGCGAGGGCGTCGACGGTGTAGCCCAGCTGCATGTGGCCGCAGCCGTAGCCATCGTTGACCAGCAGCCAGCCGCCGGGCATATCATTCTCGCGGTAAGCCTTGGCCACCTTGACCGCGTCGACGGGGGTCACCTCCTTGAAGGTGCCGTCTTCGTTCTGGGCGGGATCCTTGGTGGCTTCATCGCGCGTGATATAGGCATCGGCATCGCCCAACTGCAGACCCCAGCGCGGGATGAGGTTGGGCCGGCCGGTAAACTGGGTGTAGAGGTTCAGCGTGCCGGCGAAGTTGGTGCCCACGAAGTAGAAGGCATCGAAGCGGTTCTCGTAGTGGGTGGTCTTGATGGCATCCTCGGCCGAGAAGTCGTAGATGCCCTGCGAGAAGGTGTGGCGGAGGACGCCGTAGCCGGTGTTGGTCATATACCACGGCGCGGGGTTGGGATGGCCGCCCTCGCCCCAGTTGCCGTCGGCGCGGATGTCAATCTTGCGGCCCTTGTGCGAGAGGTAGCCATTCTGCTGGCCGCCACCATAGAAGAACTCATCGGCCGTGGTCTTGAGCGTCTGGGTGGTGCCATTGGGCGAGAGATCTAGGGGCGCGGCTTCGGACCAAATTGGCGTCCCATCGCTATAGGCCAAAGAGAAGGTGGTGTCGGCCTTATTGACCGTGAGCTTCAGGGCCGAGGTGGCGAAGGTGAGCGTCCCCTCGGCGCGGTTATCGGCGAAGCGCACCGGGGTCTTATCCTCGGGCACGCCCACAAGGATCTGCGCCTTCTCGGGGTTGTTGAGCGGATCGGAGAAGTCGGCCGAGACGTAGGTCATCACGTTGCCGTCCTTATCCTTGAGCGGATTGCCGGCGCGGTCCAACTGCGGTTCGAGCTTCTGCGGCGCGGCCAAGATGCGGAAGACCTGCGGCGTATAGAACTGCACGCGGAAGGTAATGCCGTTCTCCGTCACCAAATCAAAGCTCTTCGAGACGCCGCTCTGCGGCACCATCTTCAACACCTTGCCCGGGGTCAAGGCGAATGCGCTTGCGGCCATCAGGGCCAACGCGCCAACCACTGCTTGCTTCATGCGTTATTCCTTTATGCTAAATCTGTTCAGGCCAATCGTCTGCTGGCAGTGTAACACAAAGTGAGATGACAGATGTGAGATGAGAGGAGCTCTCTTCGCTCGCGTGAGGTGCGCCTAGCGGCGCGTGGAAGCGTTGCCCGTTCAGACCGCCGCCGTCCCCGGCGGCGTTAGGAGCCCGGGCTCTTTGCCCAGCCCCCCAACGCTCACCCGTCGCGGCACGCGCGCTAACCGCTAGCCGCTAACAGCTCATTGCTGGGCGCGCAGCGCCCTCGTGCTTTACTTCCCCTCAATGCCGTCGAGGATTTTCGTGGCCTCCTCGAGGGTCATCTCTTCGCCGTCGTCCTCGTCGTCGTCAAAGTCCTCTTCATCATCCAAGAGGGACTCGACATCCTGCCCCTGCTTGGTCTGCAACTCCAGGCACTCCTTGACAATCACGGCGACCGCCTTGGGCTCAAAGACCGCCTTCAGCTGCACCTCGGAGCCGGTGGCTTCCACCGTCACCGACTTCGTCAGCCAGGTGCTAAGCGCCGCATCGGGCTTTTGGAAGACCGCCGGCAGGAGCATCTGCGCGGCCATCATCCGATACATATCTAAGGCGCTCTTCAACTGCCCGGCCACCTCGGCAGAGTCGGTGGTGGCCGCGACCTTGGCCACGCCATTCACGCCCTCGAGCGAGCCCGAGAGCATCACGCGATGCGTCTTGAAGAGCCACGGCGCCTGCAGTTCCGCCTGCTTGCGCATCTTCGCATCGGTCATATACCGATTCAAGAGCTCAGCCACATCCTTGAGGGCATAGGCGCAATCGGAGGGCTTCTTCACCACCGCAAAGGGCGCTGCCACCGGTGCATTAGCCGCCAACTTCGGCCCCGCCAGCCACTGCTCCACTTCGGCGACCGTCTTCGCCAGGACCATCATTAGCCCCTGCGCGCAAGGCTTGTAGCAGAAAGCGAATTCATCCTCACCGCTTTCCTCCTTTAGTTGCCGCCACTCGCCCACCTTCACCACCGAAACCTTCTTATCCTGATCACTCTTCGCCTTTAGCAACGCCTGAAGCGCCTTATCGAAAGCCTCAATCTGGAAGGTCGGGTTCTCGAAGATGGCCATTAGGTGCACCTTCTCCTGATCTGCTTCCGCCACCGTCTTGGGGAAGTTCGCGCCGAACGCGATCGACTTCAGCGCCATCTGCTTTCCATCCTCCGAAAGCCCCGTCAGCGCTTGAATGACCGCAAAGATCTCCGGCTCCTCCGCCGCCAGCTTCTTCATATCCTCTTGCTCGGCGAACACCTGATCCAGCATCGGGTGAAGCCCGGTCAACGCCTCCTTCCAGGCTGCCGTCAGCGCCGTATTCTCCTGCTGCTCGCACATCGCAGCCAAGGTAAAATCCACATCCGCCGGCAGCCACTCGGCCTTCGGCACCGCAAACGCAAGCGCCGCACACACGGCCGCTGCACACACACTCATCAAACGCTTCATCGCTTCTCTCCTTCAATAGGGGGTTCTTGCGCGCACAGTATAGCACAAAGTGAGATGACAGATGACAGAAATGAGATGACCGGCGACAGAGGCAATGGGCGAACTGCTCGCTGCGCTCGCGTGAAGTGCGCCTGACGGTGCGCGCGGGAGGCGGCTCCGATCCGTCTTTTACGGGTTGAAGACGACTTTGAGGACCTCGGTGGCTACCTTGGGGGGCACCTTCATCCGCACGCGCATCTCAGGGCCCTCGCTCTCCACCACCACCGAGTCCCGCAGCCAGGTGGCGAGGGTCGACTTCGCCAACCGAAGGTTCGCCGGCAGCAGGGTCTGGGCGGCCATCTGGCGATAGTGCTCTACGGTCTGCTTCAACTGCGCGCTTGCATCGGCCGACTCCATCATTGCCGAGAGCGTCCACGTGGCATCAAGGCCATCCAGGGTGCTTGCGAACATCACCCGATGGAGCTGGAAGGCCCACGGCGCCTCCAACTCGGCCGCCTTGCGCTCACGCTCAGTTGGTACCGTCAGCGTCAACACCTTGCTCACATCCCGAAGCGCAAAGGCGCAATCTAAGGGCTTCTTTGCCGCCGCAAACGGTGCTGCCACCGGTGCATCGGCCGTCAACTTCTCTCCCGCCAGCCACGCCGTTGCCGCGTCCACCGAAGAGCTTATCGCCAGCAGCAACCCCTGTTCGTAGGGCTTGTAGAGGACGGTAGCGCCAGAGCACTGCTTCTGGAATGCCATCCACTCGCCGACCGGCATCAGCGACATCTGCGAGTCAGTCGCCACATACGCCTGCATCGCAGCGTTGAAGTCTTCGGCCTTAAAGTCCGGGTTCTCAAAGGCAAAGAGAAGGTTAAACGCCTCCATCTTATCCAATGCCTCCTGCGTCTGCGGCAATAAAAGGCCAAGAGAAACCGAGAGCAACGCCATCTGTTCCCCATCCTCCGAAGGCCCCGCAATGGCCTTAACCATCGCATGGAGCTCCGGCGACTCCTCCACAAGCGGCAGCACCCATTCCGCGAGAAACTTCTCGAAGAACCACGGATTAGACTCCACCAGTGCCGCCTTCCACGCATCCACTACTGCCGGAACCGTCTGCTGCTTGCACAGAAAGACCATCGTCACATCCACATCCGCCGGGAAGACTTCGGCCTTCGGCAATGCAAAGGCCATCGCCGCCATCGCGGCCGCCGCACATACACTCATCAAACACTTCATCGCCTTACACCTTTCTTCCTAAAACTTACAGACTCAGTGTAGCACAATGCGCCCGTGCGCGCACAAGCCCCCGGCCTCCGGCACTCCATACCATATTAAAGCGCGCGTACGCGCGCACGCGCGAGAGGCTCTTCTGACTTTTCGCCGGATAGGGGGCACCGCCCCCGCGCGCCCCCCGCTTTTCGCATCCGCCCCGGGTTCGCCCTGAGGTAGGCCCAGGTTCGGGGTCGACCCGGGCCGGGTTCGTTTTGGGCCCGGGGCGGGTGGCCTGGCCTTTACCTTGCCCGGCTCGGGGATCCCTTATCGAAAGAAGAGCTCTCCTCCTGCCGTTTTCGATGTTGACAGAGCGCCTTCGGTCTTCACAGAGCGCCGGTCGATATTTTTTGCTTGCATTGACGCGATGGGTTTGCTATCATATGCGGCACTTTCACGGGGCGGTAGCTCAGTTGGTAGAGCATCACGTTCGCAACGTGGGGGTCAGGGGTTCGAATCCCCTTCGCTCCACCATCAAATGATGGCACCCGGACATTAGACCGAAGCAATCGCTTCGGTCTTTTGTTTTGTATAGACCCCCGTTTTACAAAGCGTTGTGCGTTTCTTGCGGGACCCTAAACGCACCTTATGGGTATCGATTTTCAGACTGAATGGGAGGCGTTTAAGGCGCTTCCGAGCGAGGAGCTGCAGGGGGTCTTCAAGCGTTTGTATGGGCACTCGGGGGCGCACCTGCAGGAGACGCTCTTGGCGGAGTTGGTAAAAACACGGTTACAAGAGATTCACCTTGGAGCGTTGTCGTCGGAGGAGTTCGATGGCCATATCGAGCAATCCCCCGCCCGTGCGCTTGTGAAGCACT
>CAMGJH010000128.1 GCA_946056345.1 uncultured Lentisphaeraceae bacterium
GAACAACGCCGGCAAGCCCTACTCCAAGCGCGATGGCTCGGCCTTCGTTGGCGAGTTCCGCGAGCTGGGCTATCGGCCCGAGACCCTCTTCAACTATCTCGCCCTCCTCGGTTGGGCCCCGGGCGACGACCGCGAGCTGATGACCCGCGCCGAGATGGTCGAGGCCTTCGACTTCGTCAAGTGCAAGGCCTCCCCCGCGCGCTTCGATATGAAGAAGCTCACCTGGATGAATGGCGAATACATCGCCCGCCAGCCCCGCGAGGCCTACGAGGCCGAGTTCACCAAGCGCCTCGCCGCCGCCGGCCTCAGCGCCGAGCCGCTCAATGGCCACCGCAGCGAATTGCTCGACCAAATCCAGCCGCGCACCAAGACCTATGCCGACCTCCCCGGCAACTGCCGCTACTTCTTCGAGGAGGCCTATCCTTTCGACGAGAAGGCCGTGGCCAAGCGCCTCAAGCCCGAGGGCACCGCCGCGCTCCTCGACGAGATTGCCGCCGCTCTCGAGGCGCTGCCGGCTTTCTCCATCGAGGCGATGGAAGCGTGCATCCGCGCGATGGGCGAAGCCAAGGGCACTGGCATGGGCCCGCTCGTCCACCCCATCCGCGTGGCCGTCTCGGGCAAGACCGAAGGGCCCGGGCTCTTTGAGATGCTCTGGCTCCTGGGCCGCGAGCGGAGCCTGAGCCGCCTGCGCACCGTGGCCGAGCGCCTTCGCGCCGGAACCCTCTAACCCAGGGCCCCGCGATGAAGCTCCTAATCGCCACCCGCAACGCCCACAAGCTGGCCGAAATCCGCGCGATGCTCCCGGGGCTTGAGCTCGTAGGCACCGACGCTTGGCCCAATGTGCCCGACCCCGACGAGACCGGCTCCACCTTCGAGGAGAACGCCGCCATCAAGGCCGAAGCCTGGCTCAAGGCCACCGGCCTGCCCGCGCTGGCCGACGACTCGGGGCTCGAGGTCGAGGCCCTCGGCGGCGCGCCGGGCATCCTCTCGGCCCGCTACGCCGGGATCCACGGCGATAGCGCCGCCAACAACGCCCGGCTCCTGCGCGAGCTCGCCGGACTGCCGATCGACCGCCGCGGCGCCCGCTTCGTCTGCGCGCTGGCCTTGGCGATGCCCGGCGAGCCGTTGCGGACCCTGCGCGGCACCTGCCCCGGGCGTATCGTTGCCGCCGCCAGCGGTGCGAACGGCTTTGGCTATGACCCACTCTTTGTCCCCGAAGGCTTCACCCGCACCTTTGGCGAGCTACCCGAAGAGGTGAAGGCCCGTATCTCCCACCGCGCCCGTGCCTTTGCTCTGGCGCGCAGCCGCTGGTTCGGCGAAGCTTGAGAGCGCCGATGAAACGCGTTCTGACCCTTCTGATTGCAGTTTGCCTTCTCCCCTTGTGCCTGCGTGCCGGGGAGACGGTGGTCTCCTTTGCCGATGCCGGCACCTCGGACAAAGGCTCGAACTGGACTGGCACCAACAACTGGGCAAACCTGACCACCAAAAAGGCCAAGGCGCGCATCAATGGTATCGGCCTGGCGCCGGCCGCAAGTGGCGGGCAGAGCGGGATGGTGGCCACCTTCGATCCGCCCGAGGAGATGACCTCGCTCGCCGTCACCTGTATGGCCAGCGGCACCACCGCCGCTAAGGCCACGCACCAGCTAGGCGTACGGCTCAATGGCGGCGAACTCCTCACCGCCGAGCTCGCCTTCCCCAATTCGGCCGTGGACACCCCCGTCACCCTCACCTTCCCCTTCGCCGAGAAGCAGAGCGTCACCACCCTGGCCCTCACCAACGAAACGGCCAAGGGCACGAGCCTCTTCGAGGTCAACGCCGTCTCGTGGCAGAGCGGCTTTGCGCCCATCGCCGTCCAACTCTCGGGCAACGACCTAGAACACAACGTCGGCACCACCTTCTACGCCGCCCTCTCCACATGCACCGGCGGCAGCGGGGAGTATGTAAGCTTCCGCTGGCGCTTCAACGGCCAGGAGCAGGAGACGACCGACTTCGCGACCTCCTGCCCCTTCACCGCGCCGATGGAAGAGGGCGTCCTGCCCCTGGAAGTGGAAGTGACCGACTCGCTCGGCACCGTGGCCACCTTCTCCTGGGACCTCACCGTGCGCCCCTACATCAAGGCCACCAACCTCGCCTACAGCAACCCCTCGCGCACCGGCCTAACCGTCTCCTGGGAGCAGCCGTTGCCCTATGCCGTCACCGACTATCTGGTCCGCGTCTCCTACGCCACCCGCGCCACCCGCGAGCTGACCCTGACCCCGGCGTGGGAGCGCGAGGGCGACACCTGGCACCTGGCCGAGCCAATCCAGCTCGCCGACCACATCGAAGGGCGCGACTTCCAGGCCTACCTCGTCCCCGCCCACTGGCAGGGCGAAGGGCTGGAAGTCTCCGCCGATGGCGGCACCACCTGGTGCCCCGCCGCCTACCTCGCCACCACGCCCCCGCGCTATGTCCTGCGCCGTGCCCTGGAAGACGGCACCCCCACCACCAACTTCACCCCGGCCCACGCCTCGCTCCTCCTGCGCACGGCCGCCGAAGCGCCCCCGCCCTTCCTCAATCTCACCCTCACCCTCACCACCTGCCTCATCACCTCCAAGACCCTCCCGGCCGAGAGCAACGCCCTCGAAGTGACCTTCCCCGGCTCCGCCGGCGACCCCGCAGCCGGCGACATCCCCCTCCCCGCCGGCGAACCCCTCCACGTCCAAGTCATCACCCGCTACCTCCGCGACGACGGCTCCTGGTACGACCTCCGCTCCGCCAAGCTCGCCGTCACCCTCCCCGCCGTCCCCCCAATAGCTGGTGCCGTGCGCCAAGGCAACCTCCTCTGCCTCACCTGGCCCGAGTCCGCCCCCGACCTGCCCGCCGAGGTCACCCTCACCGAGCGCGCCCCCACCTCGGCCGAAGGCCTCCCCAATCTCGCCCTCACCCGCGTCTACTTCACCGGCTCGCCCCTCAACGCCGGCAAGGCCATCGTCCTCTCCAACACCACCACCCGCCCCATCGCCCTCAACGGTGCCTACACCTTCACCGCCACCAACCTCGAAACCGGCAAATCCTACACCTGGGACTTCTCCCTCACCGAAACCGACGCCGAAGGCAACAGCGTCAAAACCTATCCCTACACCGTCCCCGCCGGCGGCGAACTCCTCTTCTACTCCGCCGCCTACACCGCACCCGCCGGCATTGAGGCCTTCGAGAACACCTTTGCCGTCTCCACCTCCGCCCTGCGCAACCTTAACACCTCCTACACCGCCACCTTCGCGCACAACGGCGAAACCCTCTCCACCTTCTCCCCGCAGCTCAACACCATCCTCCGCCTCAGCGCCGACGGCTCCGCCACCCAGACCGCCTACCCCGTCACCGCCTCCGACAACACCCTCCCCGCCCTCTACGCCCCCTGGATCTCCCCCTACCAAGACAACACCCTCCACACCATCACCCTCTCCCGCTCCTCCCCCCTCGTTAACCTCGCCTTCTTCCTCGCCGACCCCGGCAACGCCGAACGCATCTGGGCCACCATCCGTTTGCGCGACGGCAACTCCTATTCCACCCCCCTCACCCTCACCCTCTGGGAGCGCGAAACCCCCAAAGCCGGCTTCCGCTTCCTCCTCCACTAAGGCCCCGCCCATGCAACAACTCGCCGCCTACTGGTCCGCCCACCAAGCCCAAGTCATCTCCCTCGCCCTCCGCCTCGCCCTCGCCGGCATCATCTACTTCGCCTGCCGCCTCCTCTCCCTGCTCGCACGCAAAACCATCACCACCGCCTGCGACCGCATCGACCGCCTCGACGTCACCCTCGCCCCCATCCTCTCCTCCGTCGCCTCCCTGCTCATCTACGCCATCGGCCTCGTGGCCATCCTCGACCGCTTCGGCGTCAACGCCAACTCCCTCGTCGCCGTCATCGGTGCCGCCGGCCTGGCCATCGGCCTCGCCCTCAAAGAAACCCTCGCCAACATCGCCGCCGGCATTATGCTCCTCATCCTCCGCCCCTTCCGCGCCGGAGACTTCATCGACTGCGCCGCCCGCTCCGGCACCGTCCAAGCCGTCACCCTCTTCACCGTCATCCTCCAAACCACCGACGGCCTCTACATCTCCCTCCCCAACAGCTCCGTCTGGGGCACCGACATCGTCAACTACACCCGAAACGGCAAGCGCCGCATCTCCCTCGATATCGGCATCGCCTACAGCGACAACCTCGACCGCGGCCTCCAAGTCCTCGCCGACCTCGCCGCCGCCGAACCCCGTCTCCTCCCCGACCCCGCCCCCACCGCCTTCGTCTCCGCCCTCGCCGACTCCGCCGTCATCCTCACCCTCCGCGGCTGGACCACCGTCGACGACTACTGGCCCACCCTCTTTGACCTCACCCGCCAGGCCAAACTCTCCATTGAAGCCGCCGGCCTCTCCATCCCCTTCCCCCAGCGCGACGTCCACCTCTTCCCCGCCCAGCGCTAACACACGCGCGCAAGCCGTCAGAAGAGATCGCTGTGCGTCCCTGTCCTCATCAGAGTCAGCACCAGAATATCCGCCTCCTTGCGGTAAACCAAGAGCCAATCCGGCTTAATGTGGCACTCGCGCAAGCCCACATAG
>CAMGJH010000129.1 GCA_946056345.1 uncultured Lentisphaeraceae bacterium
GAAGAAAAAGGCACCGCTAAGGGTTTTGCAGTGGCCTGCTCCGCAGGTCACCCGGCCCGGGTCGAAGGCGAACCCGGGCCTACCTTGAGTCGACCCCGGGCCTACCTCGGGTCGAACCCGGGGCGGATGCAAAAAGAGGGGGGTAAAGGGGTTCTCCGGAGGCGGGACCCCCGGGTGTACTCCGAGGGACCGTGTCCACCGTCAGGGGGCGTGAGAGGTTATTTAGGGGCACCAGTGGAAGAACAGACGCTGGGTTTGGTCGGCGGAGAGGGTGAAGCGCTCGTAACCGACTAGGGTGTGCACCGTGTAGGTGCCGCCCTGCGGGGTGTCTTCCCCGCGCCCCCCGCTTCGCATTTTCTTCTGCCCGCCCGGCTATCCCATCCCCCGAACGAAGCAAGTTGCTTACCGTTCGCGGGAGAGGCCTTCGACTTCGGGGGTGATGGCGCCGTTGCCGGCGGCGGCGAAGGCCGCGCGCATCCGGAGCATAAGGGCCAGGAGGTCCGAGCCGGTGCAGCCTTCGCCGGCGGCGACGATGTTGGCGTGCTGGGGGGTGACGAAGGCGCCGCCAATGCGCCAATCCTTGGCCCCGAGCGCGTCGAAGACCGCCCCGGCCGAGAGGCCCGTCGGGTTCTTGAAGAGCGAGCCGCAGGTGCGCAGACCGGCCAGGTTGACGCGCTTGGCGGCGTAGGCGGCGCGCTCGGCTCGGATAGCCTCGCTCGCTTGCGGCTTGAGGCGGAAGGTGACTTCGATGACCGCGCAATCTTCCAGCCCCTGCACGTGGCGGTACTCGGCCTTGAGCGCGCTGGCAGGCAGGTGGCGCAGGCGCCCATCGGCGTGGACTATCCGCACGGCCTTCACGCACTCCCAGAGGGCGTGACCGTGGGCTCCGGCATTCATCCGCGCCCACCCGCCGACCGTCCCGGGAATGCCCTGCATAAAGGCCAGACCGCCCAGGCCGTCGCGCTCGAGGTTGTTGAGGAAGAGGTTGCCGGCCAGGCCGCCGCCGACGGTGACCTCCTCGCCTTCGCGCCGGTAGGACTCAAAGGCCGGCCCGCGCAGCGAGCAGAGCACGCCGGGCATCCCGAGGTCCGAGAACCAGGAGTTGGTCCCCGACCCGCTGAACTGCACGGGGATGTCGTTGGCGGTGCAGACGGTGCAGAGGGCGACCAGGGCCGGGACATCCGCCGGCGTGACGAAGGCATCGACCGTGCCGCCGACGCGGTAGCCGGTGTGGCGGGCGAGGGGCTCATCAGGCGAGAGGTTGAGCTCGCCGGGGAGGGTGCGCTCGAGGAGGGCCCAGACGCGATTGCGCGAGGTGTCCGGCAGCGTGAGCTTGCCCAGGTCGTGGCCAATGCGCTCCACGTCTCCCGCGCCGACCACGAGGAT
Source organism: uncultured Lentisphaeraceae bacterium (assembly GCA_946056345.1). Lineage (GTDB taxonomy): Bacteria > Verrucomicrobiota > Kiritimatiellia > RFP12 > DVOR01 > Spyradenecus. The sequence goes on from CAMGJH010000129.1 coordinate 1,387, forward strand.
GAGGTCCCCCGCCTGCGCGGTCCGCTGGAGATAGCCCGAGACCTCCTCGGTGCTCTGCGCCAGGAGCACGCGCTGCTCGGGGTCGGCCGCGCGCATCGCGGCATAGAGTTCGTAGCTCTCGCAGCCCTGCTCGGGCTTCTCGCTGGCGGCATAGACCGGCAGGAGCACCACCTCGTCCACGCCCGCGAGGGCCTTCACGAAGTCCCCCAACAACCGCTTGGTGCGCGAGTAGCGGTGCGGCTGGAAGACCACGCGCAGCCGCTGAGGTGCCTGCAGCCGCGCCACCGAGAGCATCGCCTGGATCTCGGTGGGGTGGTGGGCGTAGTCGACCACCACGCGCACGGCGGCGTTCTTGGGGGTGGTCCATTGGAAGCGGCGCTTGGGTAGCTCGGCGCAGGCCTTGGGGAGGGCCTCGATGAGCGCGTGCGCCTCGAGCCCCAGGAGCAACCCGGCCGACAGCGCGCCCAGCGCGTTGAGGACATTGTGGTCGCCCGGGACCGGCAGGTTGACCTCGCCCTGCGCGCGGCCATTGATAAAGAGCTTGAAGCGCGTCCCCTCGGCCTGACGCTGCGGGTCGACCGCGCGCACCATCGCGTCCTGCGAGAAGCCATAGGTGATAATCGGCCCGGCGGCGAAGTGGGCGGCCACGCGCATCGCCCGGGGCGCGTCGGCACAGACGGCCACCCCCTCGCGCGTATTGGCCACGGCCTTGGCGAAGCACTGCTCAATCTCCTCGGCATCGCGGAAGTGGTCCAGGTGGTCGGGCTCGATGTTGGTAATGACCAGGAAGGCCGGGTGCTCATAGGCCAGCGTGCCGTCGCTTTCGTCGGCCTCGGCCACCGCCAACTGGTTGGCCGGCAACATCCCCGCCAGGGAGCCCTCGCGCGGGCCGGCATTCGTCAGCAGCTTGGGGGTGTAGCCACCCAGGCACCAGAGCGGCTTTTGGTCGACCAGCTGCAGCAGCCGCGTGGTCCAGCAGCTCGTCGTGGTCTTTCCGTGGGTGCCGCAGACGGCCACCGAGCGCAGGCCGCTGACCCACTGCGCCAGGCACTCGCCGCGCGAGAGCACACGCAGCCCCCCTGCCCGCGCCAACGCCAACTCCGGCTCATCGGGCCGCACCGCCGCGCTATAGACCAGCGCATCGCAGTTGGCCAGGTGACCCGGCGCGTGCCCCTGCGTCACCTGGATGCCGTGCTTGGTGAAGAACTTATCCATCGTGGGCGGGATATGCAGGTCGCATCCCGTCACCTTCCAACCGCGCAGGTGCAGCATCCAGGCAATCCCCGCCGCGCCCACGCCGCAAATCCCCATCACGTGCACCCGCCCCGGCGCCGCCGTAAACAGATTCTCCAGCTTGCTCATCGTCCAACTCCTTCCGCCGGCGCGCACGCCAACGCTTCAATCCAAAAGGGCCCGTGACCCGCCGCGCAGACCTCCCGGGCCCGCGCCACCGCCGCCGCCAACGCCGCCTCGCCCGTCACCCGCGCCCCACGCAGCCGAAAGGCCGGTGCCACATCCACCAAACACGGATTGGCAAAGGCCAGCGGCAGCGGCACCCCGTTGGCAAAGCCATCGTTGTAGACCACGTAAATCACCGGCTCGTGCGCCAAGGCCGAAGCATTCAGCCGGGCGAAGAAGCCCGCCTCCAAGAGCTCTCCCGGTGCCAACGCCACCACGCGCACTGCCGCTTCCATCGCCTACTCCAAGTTCTGCACCTGCTCGCGCACCGTCTCCAGGAGCGTCTTGAAGTCAATCACTCGCCGCGAGATCTCGTTGCTCGCGCACTTCGAGCCGGTGGTGTTAATCTCCCGGAAGAACTCCTGGCAGAGGAAATCCAGCGCCCGGCCGCACGCCCCCTCGCCCGAGAGCAGCGTCTGCGCGTGGGTAAAGTGCGCGGCCAGGCGGGTCAACTCCTCGGAGATGTCGCACCGATCGGCAAAGAGCGCCACCTCGCGCTCCAGCGTCCCCGCGTCCAACGCCACGCCCCCCTCCATCAGCGCCTCAATCCGCCGCTTCAACTCCGCGCGATGGGCCCCCGGCAACCCCGGCGCAATCGCCGCAATCTCCTCATAAATCCCCTGCAGCTTCGCCAGACGCGCCTGCAAATCGGCCGCAATCCGCTCTCCCTCGTGCAGCCGCATCGCCTGCAACTTCTCTAGCGCCTCCCGCACGGCCGCCTCCACCACCGCCCATGCCGCGTCATCGGCCTCCGGCACCGCAGCCGCCTCCGACCCCGCGCAGAGCGCCACCAAATCCGAGAAACTCCCTTCGCCAGCCACCCCCAGCGCCTGCGCCAACGCCCGCACCTGCGTATACCGCGCCGCCGCCCCCGAAAGCGCCCCGGCCGACTCCGTCGCCTGCACGCTTACCGCGCACTTCACCGTCCCGCGCCCAATCCCCTCGCGCAACACCCCCAGCAGCCGCACCTCAAAGGCCATCCACTCCCGCGGCAACCAAATCGTCGCGTCAAACTGCTTGCGGTTCACCGTCGAAAGCTCGACCGTCACCGCATAACCCGGGCCCTGCGCGCTCCCGCGCCCAAATCCTGTCATCGACTTCACCATAATGCCCCCATTCTACCACAACTCCCGCGCCCGCAGGCGAGCAAGTCCGAGCGAAGCGAAGGAGCTATGTCATCGCCCTGCCGAGGGGCGTGGGGGCAAGCAGCCCCCACGGCAGAAGGTTAGGGGGCGTTGGAGCGGGCGAAGGCGAGGAGCTCTTCGCGAGAGGCGCCGTTGAGTTGGCGGGTGTAGGCGGCTTTGAGAAGGCGACCGAGGGGGGGGCCGGGGGTGAAGCCGAGGGCGAGGAGGTCGCGGCCGGTGAGGAGGGGCGGGGGGAGGATGGGCTCGGCGGCGAATTGGGCGAGACGCTCGCGGGCGAGGTCGTAGAGGTCGAGCTTGGCGTGGGAAGAGAGACAGTCGAGGCGGTGGAGTTCGAGCTCGAGCGCGATGGTGGGGCGGCCGAGGAATCGGCGCGCGGTGGCGGACTTCATCTTGGGGAGCTCGACAAATTGCATGTGGCCGGCGACGGCGGTGGTGACCGCCTCGATCGTCTCGCGACTCTCCTTGAAGCGGCGGAGGATTTCGGGGACCTTTTCGGCGCCGATGGCGGCGTGGTTGGGAGTGCGGTAGGCGGGGGAGCCGTCGGG
>CAMGJH010000130.1 GCA_946056345.1 uncultured Lentisphaeraceae bacterium
TGATGGTGCGCGAGGGGGACGGATGGCGGATGGTGGCCGGAGGGCCGACCACCTCGTCGCGCGAGGAGCCCTACGAGGCGGAGGTCATCGCGCGCTTTGGTCTGCGCCTGATTATCGGTAAGGGTGGAATGGGGCCCAAGACCTTGGCGGCCTGTCGTGAGCACGGTTGCGTCTACCTGCAGGCTGTGGGCGGGGCGGCCACGCTGATCGCCAATGCCGTTGAGCAGGTGGAGGGGGTGGACTTTCTGGAGGCGTTTGGCGCGGCCGAGGCGATGTGGCACCTGCGCGTGCGGGATTTCCCGGTGACGGTGGCAATGGATGCCCATGGGAACAGCCTCTATGATGAGGTGGCCGTGCAATCGCAGGAGCGGCTGCGTTCGCTTTTGGGGCAGTGAGGCACGTGATGCGCGGCAGGCCGCTGTTGCTGTCGGTTTGGTTCTTCCCGCGGTTGCCGCGGCTCATTCGCACGCGGCTGGCGATTTGTGCCTCTTTCTTCATTCAGGGGCTGATGTTTGCCACGTGGTGCGCGCGCATTCCCGATGTGCGTGTGCGCTTGGGGTTGAACGAAGCTCAGTTGGGGTCGCTGCTGCTGATGTTGCCGATTGGGCAGCTGCTGGCGATTGTGCCGAGTGGGTGGTTGGTGGCGCGCTTAGGGAGCCGGCGGATGCTGGTGACGGCGGGCTTTCTCTATCCGAGTGTGCTCTGCTTTCTGGGGGTGGCGCCGAATACGTGGTTGCTGGGCGCGGGGCTCTTCCTGGCAGGCTTGGCGGCGAACCTCTCGAATACCGCGGCCAACACCCAGGGCGTGCAGCTCGAGCACTACTACCGCCGTAGCATTATCGCCCTCTTCCACGGGATGTGGTCGCTCGCCGGGTTGGTGGCGGTGGCGCTGAGTGTGGGCTTTGCGTATGTGGGCGCGCCGGTGTGGCTGCACTTTGGGTGTGTGGCAGCGGGGGCGTGCGTGCTGCTCTCCTTCTCGGGCGGGGCGTTGATGGGCTTTGACCGCGCGGTTGGAGGGCCGCAAGCGGGCGAAAAGCGATCGACCGGTGGGTGGAAGTTGACGCCGGGCTTGGTGTGGCTGGGGGTGGCCTCGCTCGGGTGTATGGCCTGCGAGGGGACAGTCTACGATTGGAGCGGGATTTACCTGCGCGATGCGGTGGGCGTGGCGCCGGAGGTGCAGTCGCTGGGCTACCTGGCCTACCTCTGCACGATGGAGACGATGCGCTTCCTGGCCGATGGCATTGTTAATCGATTGGGCGTTCTGCGTGTGCTCTTTGCCAGTGGCGCGTGCATTTCGGGCGGGTTGGCCCTGGCAGTGGGCTTGGCGGGTTTCGGACCGGACGTGGGGTTGGCCGGGGCGGTGATTGGTTTTGCCTTGGTGGGGTGCGGAACGAGCGCGGTGGTGCCGCTCTGCTGTGGTCTGGCCGGGAAGGAGCGCGCGGTGAGCCCGAGCATCGCCATTGCCGAGATTTCTACGATTGGCTTCTTTGGCTTCCTAGCCACGCCGCCGCTCATAGGCTTTATTGCACACGCAGTGAGTCTGCGCCTGGCCTTTGCCGTAATGGCCGGGATTGGGCTCTTGGTGGTGGTGGCCACGGCGGCGTTGCGCAAGCGCGCTAACCATTAACTGCTGAAGGCTAACCGCTGCGAGCGCAGCGAGCCGCTTTGCGGTTTCCTCCTGCGCGGCGTGTGGGGTTGTGATATACTTGGGGCGTGAAAGGATTTGCTATGTCCGAAGCCGATAATGTTGTGGCGCGTTGCGCGCAGTTGTTGAATACCATTCGCACCGAGGTCAATCAAACGCTCGTGGGGCAGGAGCGTCTGGTGGATAATCTCCTGATTGCCCTGCTGACTGGCAACCACGTCCAGGGCGGGCATATTTTGCTCGAGGGCGTGCCTGGCTTGGCCAAGACAACGGCGGTGCGCGCGTTGGCCGCCGCGTTGGGGTTGGAGACCAAGCGCATTTCCTTTACGCCCGATCTGCTCCCCGCCGATGTGATTGGTAGCCTTATCTACAATCAGAAGGAGGGCACCTTCACTCCGCACAAGGGGCCAATCTTCGCGAACCTCTTGATTGCCGACGAAATCAACCGCGCGCCGGCGAAGGTGCAGTCGGCCCTGCTGGAGGCGATGCAGGAGCGGCAGGTCACCTTGGGCGACGAGACCTATCCCCTGCCTAAGCCCTTCCTGGTGATGGCCACCCAGAACCCTATCGAGCAGGAGGGCACCTATCCCCTCCCCGAGGCGCAGACCGACCGCTTTATGCTCAAGTGCGTGGTCACGCACCCCAGCCGCGAGGACGAGCGGCGCATTATGAAGCGTTTTGCCCAGGGCAAGCCTGCCGCGGCCAAGTGCTGCATCTCCCCCGAGGAGATTCCCCTGCTCCTCTCGGCCGTCGATAATGTCTACTGCGATGAGAAGGTGGGCGATTACATCCTCGACCTCGTCTTTGCCACGCGCGACCCGGCCGCCTTCAAGGGCCTGGCCTCACTCAAGGAGGCCATCGAGCTGGGCGCCTCCCCGCGCGCCACGCTCTGCCTTAACCTCGCTGCGCGCGCCAACGCCCTCCTGCGCGGCCGCGCCTATGCCACCCCGCAGGATGTCAAGGAAGTGGCCCACGAGGTCCTCCGCCACCGCCTCCTGCTCACCTATGAGGCCGAGGCCGAAAACCTCACGCCCGATGCGGTCATCGACCGCCTCCTCGCCGAGGTGCCCGTCCCCTAAGGAGCCCGATGAAAGCGACCTCTGCCGCCGAGCGCACGCGCGACCTGATGGCCGAGGTCGGGCGCATTCGCATTCTCACCCGCCGGCTCCTCGATGAGCAGCTCTCGGGCGACTACCATTCTGTCTTTAAGGGCAACGGCATTGAGTTCGACGAGGCGCGCCCCTACCAGCCCGGCGACGATGTCCGCGCCATCGATTGGAATGTGACCGCCCGCACCGGCACGCCCTACATCAAGCGTTTTAGCGAGGAGCGCGAGCTAACGGTCCTCTTCTTGGTCGATGTCTCCGGCAGCCAGAGCTTTGGCACCGGCGCGCGTTCCAAGGCCGAGCGTGCAGCCGAATTGGCCGCCCTGCTGGCGATGACCGCCCTCAACAATCAGGACAAGGTTGGGCTCATCACCTTCTCCAACCGCGTCCACCTCTCCCTGCCACCGCGCAAGGGCCGAACCGCCGTCCAGCGCCTGGTGCGCGAAGTGCTGGCCGCCGAAGAGACGCGCGAGGGAACGGATATTGCCGCCGCCCTGCGCTTCGTCTCGGCCACCCAGCACCGCAAGGCCGTTGTCTTCCTGATTTCGGACTTCCAGGCCCACGGCTACGAGCGAGACCTGACCATCTTCGCCCGCCGCCACGACCTCATCGCCTGCCGCATTGCCGACCCGGCCGAGCGCGAGTTGCCCAATGTGGGCCTCGTGGAGTTGCTCGATCCCGAAACGCACGAGACGCTCTTGGTCGATACCGCCAGCGCCGCCGTCCGCCGCGCCTTTGCCGCCGACTGGGTCGAACGCCGCGCCGAGCAGGACCGCCGCTTCCGCCGCCTGGGCATCGATGTGCTCGACCTTTTTACCGACCAGCCTTACGTGCAGGCTGTCCGCGCCCTCTTCCGCCGCCGCGCCCTCCGCCGGCGATAACCCCCCAAGCGAGGCCCTATGGATTCCATCAAAGACATCTTCAAGATCGGCGTCGGCCCCTCCAGTTCCCACACGATGGGCCCGCGCCGGGCCGCCGAACGCTTCCTGGCCCAATATCCCCAGGCCGCGCGCTTCCAGGTCACCCTCTACGGCTCGCTCGCCGCCACCGGCAAGGGCCACTTGACCGACCAGGCCATCCTCGCCATCCTCGGCGCCTCGCGCACGGAAATCTGCTGGGAGCCGACCGTCTTCCTCCCCTTCCACCCCAACGGCATGCGCTTCCGGGCCCTCTCCGAAGGCGGCGAGGAGCTCGGCGCGTGGGAGGTCTACTCCATCGGCGGCGGCTTCCTCAGCGAGGGCCCCGGTCAGACGCAAGTGACCGAAATCGCATACCCTTACACCACGATGGATGGCGTGCTCAAGTGGTATGGCGAAACCGGGCGGCTCTTTTGGGAATACGTGCTGGAATACGAAGGCCAGCCGGTCTTCGACCACCTGCGCAAGGTCTGGCGCGTGATGCGCGAAGCCGTCGAACGCGGCCTCGATGCCGAGGGGGTCCTCCCCGGCGGCCTCGGCCTCCAACGCAAGGCCAGCGCCTACTATCGCCGCGCCGAAGGCTTGCGCGAAGGCATCCGCGGCCGCGGCTTCCTCTTCGCCTACGCCTTGGCCGTCTCGGAAGAGAATGCCGCCGGCACCGGGCTCATCGTCACAGCCCCCACCTGCGGCAGTGCCGGCGTCCTCCCCGCCGTCCTCTACTACCTCTATAAGCACCACGAGGTCCCCGAACGGCGCATCATCCGCGCCCTGGCCACCGCCGGACTCATCGGAGCCATCGTCAAAGAAAACGCCTCCATCAGT
>CAMGJH010000131.1 GCA_946056345.1 uncultured Lentisphaeraceae bacterium
CAGGCGGCGGTAGATGCTGGTGTTTATTCGCTCACGGTTCACGACATCACGGGTGATGTCGATGTGGTGACGGAGGGGGAGGCTGCGTATCCGGTTGCGATTACGGGTTATTATCTAGATGCCCGCAAGGTCGCCGGTGAGATTTCTGGCGTTGATTTTCGATCCATATTTTCGACGGCGAACGACGGGGTTCTGACGCCATACTGGCAGCGGAGAACGGGAAATGGCTTGCGTGATAGCGGTTCCTGTTGCACGGTTGAGACGAGCGAAACCTTCTCGTCGACGTATCGACAGATTCTCAATGGACACAACACAGGAGGTTCCGTTAAGCTGTTGAAGCTGACGGCGGGTGAGACCTATTTGCTGCAGGTTTGGGTGAATGAGAGTGATGCGTCCGCTGTTGATCTCACAACCACGGTGACGGTTGGTGGTGTGTCGAGCGTGGCGATGAAGGCGAATACGGGCGCTGGACTCGGACAATATGCGCTTGTGCGTTTTGTTGCGTTCGAGCCGGAGGTGACGGTGACGGTTCCGCAATTCAATGCGATGCAGCTCCGCAAGATCACTCGTCCCGACGCGATAATGCAGGTATGGACCCCGGTTGATGAGAGTGTGACGTGGAATGTTACGGGTGCAAACTGGCAGGATCGTACGGCCAGTGACGAGCTCTGGTCGCCCAGCGCAGGTATGCTGAACGCGGCGACTTTTGCTGGCGATGCGACGGTTGCTGTTGACGGAACCGTCTATGCGCGGCGGATCTCGGCAGAGAAATCGACCTTGACGCTGACGGATGGCGAGCTGGTGGCGCAAGAGGTGGCACTAACTGGCTTTTCGATGACCCCGGTGAAAACGACCACGGATCTTGTTACAGAGAAGGTCGATCATTCCGTTCAGTTGACGCTCCTTCCCGAAGGTTCCTTCAAGGTCGCATCTCTCACCGGATCCGGCAGTATCGCGGGATCTGGCTCCGTTGAGGTAACGGTTGCCGAGAATGAGAAGCAGGTCTTTGGCGGTTCGCTGCGCGGTGCTTTGACGTTCACGAAGAAGGGGGCTGGTACGCTTGAGTTGCAGGGCCCGAGTTTCTTCTCCGGCAGTTTTGCCATTGATGCCGGTTTGGTTCGCTTTGGTGTTCCGGATTACGCGAGCGTCGCAAAGTTTAACTTCGACTGTTCGAAGACCGGCAATTGGACGTTCCGGGAGACCGACGAGAGCGGGAATAAGATTGTCACGACAATGAAGACGGCGACCGGGGCTTGTTCGGGCGGTCAGCTTGCCTATTCGAAGTTCTATAATTATGGTGCCGATGTTGCGCTGGTTGAATCGGGCGATTACTTCGACGGCAAGCCTTACCTGAGGCTTGTTGACGGCGCGAGCTTCTCTTACCAGAATAGCAAGACTATTCGTGGTCGTGCCCAAGCATGGATTTTCGTCTATCAGAACAAGACGCCTATCGGTACTTCTCAGATGTTGCTGAAGGAGGGGAATAACAGCAACAACAATGGTTACTATAACATCGATTCCAGCGGCACCTGGCAGTCGCGCTGCAATGGCGCTGACAACAACAACATGGTCTTCGTTGATGGTGTTCATACGCGTCAGTACACGCCAGGCAAGAAGTCGGTCTTTCTGTCCTATACTGGTGTTAGTGTGAATGACAATCGTTTCGATATCCTCGGCAATAACTTCGACGGTGCGTTGGCTCAGGCAATCGGCTTTGAATCGGCACCGACGATTGAGTTGGCTAACAGTATCACGATGGAAATGATGTGGAAGTGGAATCTTACCGACAAGGCGACGTATCAGCCGATCCCGGCGACAGCCGATCTTTCCGTTGCATCGGGTGCGACACTTGATCTTGGCGTGATGACCGGTATGACGGTGAAGAGTGTGGCGCTTGCCGATGGCGCGACTCTCGCGATTGATGCGCTTCCCGAAGACGGCGTTCTCTTCAACCTCGGCGAAGAAGTCTTGGGTAAGACGAAGTTGAGCGCGACACTGGTGATCGGTGGGAAAGTCGCTTCGAAGTATCGCCTCGTGATGCAGAGCTCGACACTCAAAGCCGAGAAGATCGCTGGTCTCGCGATTATCATCAAGTAATTTCGCTTGAGTCATCCGAGTCGAACGCGGCTTCCTTGAGGGGCCGCGTTTTTGGTATACTCGCGATATGGCTGTGTTGAAGAAATCGTCGGCGGGTCATTTTCGTCGGTTCAAGGGCTACGACTACACGCGTGGCGGGAGCATCTTCATCACGACGACCCTCGCCGAGCGGCGGCCGCTTTTTGGGCGGGTTGAGCACGACCGCGTGGTCTTGAGTTCGGCGGGCGAGATTCTCGCGGCGCAGATCGCGCGGGTTAAAGGCGAGTTTCCGAATCTGATGGTGCGGAGCCTAGCGATTATGCCCGATCATTTGCACCTGCGGCTCACTTGGCCGGCGGGGCTTGAGGCGCCGGTCGTCGATATCGGTAACTTCGTCGGGCGGATTAAGCAGTATTCTCAGCATTGGATTCGCGAGGCCATGGAGGCCTCGCGACAAGTTAGGCTGGGCGAGGGAGCGCAGAACCATAAAGGCCTTGCGCCAAGTTGGCTGGGCGAGGGAGCTGGGGGCGAGCCAACTCGATTAGAGGCCCTTCTGGCCTCTAACATCTGGCAGAAGGGCTACCATGACCATCTTTGCCTCAGCCGCTTCATTAACGAGCAGGTTGATAAATACATCGCCAACAACCCGCTCAAGTGGCATCTGATGCATGGCCCGGGGTGTTTGCGGGTGCAAGAGCCGCTTTTTAGCGAGCGGCTGCCGCGCGACGAGTGGTGGAACGGCGTCGGCAATCTCGCGCTTTTAGACGATACGACCAAGCTTTGCGCGGTTCAGCTTTCGCGACGCATTCGATCGTGTGATTACGAGGCTATCTTGTCGCGCTTGATGGCGGCGGCGCGCGAGAAGGGCTATGTCTTCGCTGGTTCGTTTATTTCGCCACTCGAGCGGATTCTCTTCGATCGGCTGATCGCTGCGAAGTTGCCGGTTGTTCGCGCGGTTCCCGACCCGCTGGCGATGGTCTATCGCCCGAAAGGCGACGAGCCGCAGCTTTTCGACTCAGGGCGATTGCTATTGCTGAGTCGCCAGGTTGAAGCCGAAGATCGCTATACGGCTTGGCATGGCATCAATGCCGCGCTCGGGGCAGTTGCGCGGGTGAAGGGCGACGATCTGTATGTGAGGCCTGGGTACGATGGGCGGGCGGCGTTTTGGTTTAATGACAAGGCGACGGAGGAGCGCAGGGCCGTAAAGGCCCTGCGCCAAGTTGGGCGAGTGGCCAAATCGCGGCCGTAAAGGCCCTGCGCCAAGTTGGGCGAGTGGCCAAATCGCGGCCGTAAAGGCCCTGCGCCAAGTTGGGCGAGTGGCCGAATCGCTGCCGTAAAGGCCCTGCGCTAAGTTGGTGGGTCGGGCGTGGCCGCGCCCCCAACTTGGCGCCGCCCCCTTGTGGGGCTGCACTTCCCCGAGGGGGTAGGTCTTTGGGTGGGCTTCTCGTGGTATAATCTCGCTATTATGAAAAAGATAGCTCTTGTTATTCTCTCTCTTTCGGCCTTTACCTCGGCTTTCGCCGACCTCTACTTGGCCGGCGATTCGACAATGTGCAATTACGCCGACCGGCAGTATCCGCAGCAGGGGTGGGGACAGGCCCTGGCGCGGTATATGAAGAATCCCGACATGCTCCATAACTGGGCGGTCGGGGGACGGAGCGCGAAGAGCTATAAGGCCGAGGGACGCTGGCAGAAAATCGTCGATGCGCTGAAGCCCGGCGACTTCGTGATCATCGCCTTCGGGCACAACGACGCCAACAAGGCCAAGACCGAGCGCTATTCGTCTCCCGAGGACTACAAGGAACTGATGCGCGGCTTCGCGGCGGACGTGAAGGGGAAACGAGCGGCGCTGGTCTTCGCGACCTCGATTCCGCATTCGGGTGGCATCACCAAAGATAAGGATGGAACGACCAAGGTGCGCGGCAGTGCGGCAGGGATTGGACCATATGTCGCTGCCACGCGTGAATTGGGTGCGGAACTGGGGGTTGAGGTTCTTGACCTCAATGCCTACGCCTGCAAAGCCTTCGAGCAAATGGGTGCCGATGATGCCTTTAAGCTCTACATGCGCATCAAGCCCGGCGAATACGCCGCGCATCCGCAGGGGAAGAACGATGGGTGCCATACGCGCGACACGGGCGCGGACTTTTTCGCGCGCGCCGCGCTGGAAATGTGCTTCGAGCGCAAGCTTCCGATGGCGAAACTCTTCAAGGATCCGAAGAACATCACCTTCACGCCGATTGGCTTCAACGGACCCGGCAAGGATGCGAAGCCGCTGAAGGATGACTTCACGAAGGACGAGGTCGCCTATGCCGGCGCGCCGGCAACGACAGGCTGGCGCAAGCCGCTCGAGATCGGCAACTATGATGTGACGATTCGGCTTGGGGACCAGGATAAGCCGACGG
>CAMGJH010000132.1 GCA_946056345.1 uncultured Lentisphaeraceae bacterium
CTCTCCGGCGGCTACGACCCGGCAACCGGCCTTGCCGACCCCCTCGCCACCCCCAGCGTGCTCAACTTCCAGAGCGAAGAGAACCTGGAAGCCTGCATCACCCTCTCGGCCAACAGCGAACTGCGCGGCCTCTCCCTCACCTTCTCCAGCGACGACGGCGGGGCGCAAGCCCTCCTCTCGGCCGACAGTGCACTCGCAACCAAGCCGCAGGTCTTCGGCGTCTCCTTCCCGGCCTACAGCGCGGCCTACAAGTACGCCGCCAACCTCGCGCTCACCTGCTGCACCTTCGCCTGCGACACCGGCGCGCCCCAGTGCACCAACTGCACCTTCCTCCACTGCTCCTTCTACGACAAGGAATACAACGATGACAAGGCCACCGACCTCGGCGGCAACCGCTTCGGTGTCACCTCCGGCACCTGGCGGCCCGAGGGCGCACTGGATTGCCCCGACAAGGCGAAGCACACCTGCCCCGAGCTCGGCCTCGACGGTCGGCCGCTCGGCCAGACCCAAGGCGCACTCGCGCCCGCCGGCGGCTACACCCTCTCCCTCCAATAACTCCGAAAGGCTTGCTATGACTGAATACTCGGTCCTCGCCACCGGCCCCCTCGCCGAGAATTGCTACCTCCTCTGGCGCGAGAAGTCCGCCTGGATTATCGACCCCGGGGCCGACCCCGAGGAGATCCTCTCCGAACTCGACGCGCGCGGCCTCACCCCCGTCTCCATCCTCCTCACCCACGGCCACTTCGACCATCTCGGCGCCCTCGACGCCCTCCTCAAGCGTTATCCCGAGCTCCCGGTGGTCCTGCGCAGCGAGGAGCTCGAGTGGTGCTTCACCCACCCGGTCAACCAGTATCCGCCCTTCTACTTCCACCAGCAGCGCCCGGCTAAGGTGGTCCAGCCCGGCGAACGCTACGCCTGCGGCGGCCTCTCGGCCCGGCTCATTCCCACCCCCGGCCACACCCCCGGCGGCCAGTGCATCTTGGTGGAAGACGACGTCCCCGGCCCCCTCTGTTTTACGGGCGACTCCCTCTTCGCCGGCTCCATCGGTCGCACCGACCTCCCCGGTGGCTCCTTCGCCCAGCTCAACGCCTCCCTCCGCGCCCTCACCCAGGCCCTCCCGCCCGAGACCACCCTCCTCCCCGGCCACGGCCCGGCCTCCACCCTCGAGCGCGAACTGCGCACGAACCCCTATCTCCAGCCGGAGAGCGACTTCTAACGCGCGGCCGCGCCGAGAACGCAAGGTAGACAGTCGTCAGTCGACAGTCGACAGGACGCTAACGCGGCGGGTCGGCTGGGGACTTTCTGTCAGCCGTCATCTGTCATCTGCGAGCGAAGCGAGCAACTGTCGGCTGTCGACTGTTTACTGTCGACTCCTCAGCGCGTGAGGTCGCGCAGGTTCTGCAAAGCGCGTTCGATGGGCTTGTCGCCGCAACCCTTGGCGGCGGCCTCTTCATAGGTGAGTTCCGCGCGGAGGGCCTCCTTGCCCTTGCCGTTGTTGTGGCGCAGAAACTCTACGGCCACATCCGAGCAGAGCATAAAGAACCACGGGCTGCTGTCCACCGAGATAGTCGGCAGGCCCTGATAGGTGGGCTGCTCGATCTTCCACTGCTTCAAGGCTGCCGTGCGGGCGTTCTTGGCCGAGGCGACGGTGACCGGGCGCTTCAGGCCGATGGCGGCATAGGCGCGGGCGGTGGTGAGCATACGCAGCGTGCCGGTGAGGTCGTTGGCCTGACGGTATTCGGCGGCCAGGCGGTAGAAGATGTCGCCGTGGATGGGGTTATTGAGGAAGACGCTCTCGAGGAGGGCGGTACGCTGCATTTTGCCGAGCTTGAGCAGGTCGATGATGCCCAGGACCATGCGCCCATCTTCGTAGGCTTGCAGACCTTGGTTGAGGGTCGGGGCCAGCCCCAGGAAGAAGTTGTGGCGCACCATTCCGCTGACGGGCGCGGCGGGGTCGACCGTCTCGGCCTTGGGCAGGTACCACTGGGCGGAGGAGCCGACGCCGGTGTAGGCGTTGTCGGCACAAGTGAGGTAGGTGTAGTAGTTCCCACGCTCGCCCATATAGTAGAACTTGCCATCCGGGGGCGCGGCGACGGCCGTGGCCGCCACGTTGAGCGCGTTGAGCCCCCACGCCCAAGACTTGCCGCCCTGGTCCTTCTTGATGCCGTTGTAGATGCGGATGAACTTGTTTGGATGCCAGTTGCTGCGCGCGAAGCGGAAGTTGGGGTCCTTGGGCGTCATATCGGCCTGCCCGGTGGCGGTCTTCTGCTGGCCCAACCCGAGGGCGGGGACCTCTTTGTTCGCGACGAAGTAGCCGAAGAGGAAGCTCGTCTCGTCAATCTCCGCGAGGTCGGCGGCGTAGAGGAGGATGGGCCAGTCGGACTTCTCCATCTTGAAGGGCGGGCGGTTCGTCTTGGGGGGGATGCGCGGGTTGCGGAAGATCTTCATCAGCAGCGCGCGTTGGGGCGTGGGGGTGCAGTCGACGTAGGGGGGATAGATCTTTCCGCCCAGGGCCACGTTCTCCCACTTGGGGAACTTGGTGAGCATCGGCGGGTCGTCGGGCTTCATCCGCACCACGATGTTAATCTCGTGCAGCGGCATCTCCTGGAGCTCGGGAATCGTCAACGGCGGGCGCGTATTGGTGAGCGACTGCGGCCCGGCAATCCACTCGCCGAGCCTCCGCTCCTCCTCGGACACCTTCGGGTAGTCCTCCGGCGCGAGCAACGCAAAGTCCCCGCCCTTGCCCTTGCGCTTCTCCATCACCAACCGCTCCAACCGCGCCGGGTCCCACGCCTCCTTCGCGCGGTCAATGGGGAAAAGCGTGTCGCGGTAGCGGATGGCATAGGCCAGCGCCAACTGCCGCCACTGGTCCAGCTTCACCGGCCCCAACGCCAACCCCAGCCGCTGGAAGTTCAGCAAGATATTCGGGTTGATGGGCGAAGAGGCCGCCGCCACCGCGCTCAAAATCTGCGGCCGCTGCTTGACCCACTTCCACGTCGTCTCGTTGATCTTATTGGGCCCATACTTCGCCCGGATCACCGCCTCGGCATAGTCCATATACGCCTGGCGCACCGCCGGCGTGAAGGCATACTCCGATTGCTTGAGCGCCGCCTCCAACGCTTGCTTCGCCGCCGCCTCCGTTGGTGCAGCCCCAAACGCCACCGCCCCCCAAACGGTCACCCCGGCCACCAACACCATCCGCAATAACAAGAACCATTTCATGCCCCATAGACTACCACACCCCACCGCCACATGCAACCCGGGCTCGCTTCACTCGCAGTTAACAGCTAACTGCTAACAGCTCCTTGCTTTTTATGGTATACTACAGGGCGAATTGCAAAGGAGCCGAGTTGTATGGATAAGCGGTCGTTAAGCTTTCTGAAAGCGCTGATGGCGTGTCCTTCGCCCAGTGGGGTGGAGCAGGATGGTCAGCGGCTGATGGCGCGTTATTTGCGCGAGGCGGGGGTGGAGAGTGCCTTTGATGTGCACGGGAACTTGCACGCGGTGCTCAACGAGGGTGCGCCGGTGAAGGTGATGCTCGAGGCGCATTGCGACGAGATTGGCTTCTTGGTCTCGCACATTGACGACCTGGGGCGGGTGTGGCTGATTCCCAATGGCGGGGTGACGGTGCCGACGGTGGCGGCTGAGCGGGTGGTTATTCAGGGGCGCAAGGGGCCGGTGAATGGGGTCTTTGGCGTGCGGCCGCCGCACTTGATGAGCGCGAGCGAACGCGAGAATGTGGCGCCGAAGGAACTTTCGCAGGCACCGGTGGATATCGGGGCGCGGACGAAGGCTGAGGCCGAGGAGCTGGTGGCGTTGGGCGCTGCGGCAGTGGTGGATGCCGGCTGGGTGCAGTTGGCGGGGAACCGGGTGGCATGCCGGGGCTTTGACAATCGGATTGGGGCCTTCATTATCACGGAGGTGATGCGGCGCCTGGCCGAGGAGCCGCTCGCGCCGCTGAATGTGGCGCTGCACTTGGTGGGCAGCGTGCAGGAAGAGCTGGGGCTGGTGGGGGCGCAAACGGCCGCGCAGTTGGTCAAGCCCGACATTGGCATCTGCCTGGATGTGGGCTTTGCCACGGATATGCACCCGCAGGATTGCCGGAAGATGGGCGATGTGCGCCTGGGCGGCGGTCCGATTATCGGCACCGGGCCGCTCTACAACCCCAAGTTGCGGCAGATGTTGCTCGACACGGCCAAGCTCGAGGAGATTGCTTGCCAATACCAGGTGCGTGCGCGCGCGTCGGGGAACAACGCCTACGCGATGCGCCTCAATGGCGGGGCCACGGCGGTGGCGCTGGTGGGGATTCCCCTGCGCTATATGCACTCGCCCGTGGAGACGCTCGACCTCGAGGATGTCGAGAAAATCATCCGCCTATTGCACGCCTTTCTGGGCGCCCTGCCCGAGAATCCGGACCTCGCGCCGGAAGTCTGAAGTCTTTCACGAGAAGGAGGTTGCTCTATGCATACAAACC
>CAMGJH010000133.1 GCA_946056345.1 uncultured Lentisphaeraceae bacterium
GGAAGATGTCCTGCAGCAGCTCGGCGTGGCGGGCGAGGAGCTCGGAGACGGTCATCTCGCAGGGGCGGTTGGCGCTCAGGACCACGATGCGGCTGGAGATCTTCCGCTCGCACTCGGTGAAGGCGTAGAGGGCCTCGCGGACCTTCTCGGCATCGGAGCCCGGGGAGAGGGTGAGCTCGATTTCGACCTTCTCGGCGGTGAAGTTGTCGATGTGGCGGATGGGGAGCTTCTTGGTCTTGATGGCCTTTTCGACGGATTCGGCCAGACGGTCGGTGGTCACGCCGTAGGGCACGGAGGTGATGAAGAGCTTGTTGCGCTCGCCCTTGCGCTCTTCAATCTGGGCGCGGACGCGGATGCTGCCGCGGCCATCGTCGTACTCCGAGGCGTCCATCAGGCCGCCGGTGATGAAGTCGGGCACCAGCGTGGGGCACGGCTTGCGTTGGAGGATGGCGATCTCCGCCTCCAAGAGCTCGATGAAGTTGTGCGGCAGGATGACCGTCGAGAGGCCCACGGCAATGCCGTCAATGCCGAGCATCAGCGAGAGGGGGACCTTGGCCGGCAGGAGGACGGGCTCGCGGTTGCGGCCGTCGTAGCTCGGGACGTATTCGGTCACCTTCGGGGAGAAGAGAAGTTCGCGCGCGAGTTTGGGGAGGCGGCACTCAATGTAACGGGCGGCGGCGGCCTCGTCGCCCGTGAGGATGTTGCCGAAGTTTCCCTGGCCCTGGATGAGGTAGCGCTTATTGGCGAGCGTGACGATGGCATCCTTGATGGCCGCGTCGCCGTGCGGGTGGTAGTGCATCGCGTTGCCGACCACGCCGGCGACCTTGGAGAAGCGCCCGTCGTCCTTCTCCCACATCGCGTGGAGGATGCGGCGCTGGACGGGTTTGAGGCCGTCCTCGACCGTCGGCAAGGCGCGGTCGCAGATGGAATAGGAGGCGAACTGCAGGAAGTTCTCGTTCATCAACCGCCCGAAGGGACCGCGCGCGGTGACGGCGATGTCGGCAAGGGGAACGGACTTTGGCGCAGTGGCGGCGGACTCTTCGCCCTCGTCCGGCGCGACGGAGGGGGCGGTTTCGGGTTCGTCTGGCGGCGTATCGAAGAGGGAGGGCTGCTGATCCAAGGGAGAAGCGGGCAAATCGGGCTCTGGCATAGAAGGCCTTTCGGGGGAACTAGTGGCTCTGGCAGCCGTCGCCGGGGGTGTGTGCTGGTTCGGTGACCTCGTCGTAGTAGACCTCCAGAGTACGGCCGGGGAGGGGGAGTTTCTCCTTCATCGCCTGCTCGAGTTCGCGCGCGGAGTCGGCATCGAACCACCAATAGGTCGGCACGGAGAGCTCGTCGCCATACTTGCCGAGGATGGAGTTGGGGGTGCCGAACTTGTTCCAGTAGAGCAGACGGGTGGAGTCGGTGTTCCAAGAGAGGATGTAGGGCACGGCGTGGGTGATCTCCTGGTCGATCTCGCGCATAATGTCGTTGCGCTTGGCGGCGGAGAACTCGGTCTTCTGCGCCTCAATGAGGGCGTCAACCTTGGCATTCTTGAAGCCGGAGTGGTTGACGCCGTTGGGTTCATCGACGTAGCGCGAACTCCACATCGCCTCGGGGTCGCGGAAGAGCGAACCGGAGAAGGCCGAGACGGTGATGTCGAAGTTGTAGTTGCCCACCTCACGCATCCAGGTGGCGAAGTCCTTCTGCGTGATTTCCAGACCAATGCCCAGGCGGTCGAGTGATTCCTTGTAGAGCGCGAGGTAGGTGGCATCATTGGCCGAGCGGGTGAGGATGCGCACGATGAAGGGCTGACCGTTGCGCTCGAGCTTGCCGGTCTGCGGGTTAATCTGGAAGCCGGCTTCGTTGAAGAGGCGCATCGCCTCGTCGGGGTCGTACTCAAAGAGCGGGGTTTCGCAGGGGTGGGCCGCGTCGTAGAGGTCCGAGCAGTAGGAGCGGATCATAAAGTAGGCGTTATACATCAAGTCGCGCACCATCCGGCGGCGGTCGAAGAGGTGGGTGAGGGCCTTACGCACGCGCAGGTCATCGTAAGGCGCGCGGCGCATATTCATTACCAGCCCCTGGAAGCCAATCGGCTCGTGGTTGTGCACATTCTGCTTGACCACCCAGTTCTTCTCAAAGCGTTCGCCCACGCTCTCGGTGTTCCACACCCGCGCGGAATAGACCGCAAAGACGTCCACATCGCCCTTCTTAAAGGCCTCGTAGGCGTTGTTCTGGTCCATAAAGAAGCGGATCTTAATCTGCTCGAAGTTATAGACGCCGCGCCCGCCGGGGGTGGAGAAGCACCACCAATCCGACCGCCGCTTGAGCGTGATGCTCAGCCCTTCCTTGTGCTCGGCAATGACATACGGGCCGCCAACGATGGGCAGGTCGAAGTTAATCTCGTTGAAGAAGAGCTCCTCATCCTTCCCTTCGCGGCGGCACTTCTCCTTGGCCGCGTCCAGCAGCTTCTTGGGCATAATGTTGAGCGAGCCGCCCAGGCAATTGAGGTTGCGCCAGTGCACCTCCTTGCAGGGGAAGCAGATGGTCCGCTCATCGAGCACCACCGGGCTTTCCAACGCGGCAAAGAGGACTTTATACTGGCCCGAGAGGCTCTTGGGGGCCATCACGGCGTCGAAGGTAGCCTTGACATCGTGCGCGGTGACGGGCGAGCCGTCGCTCCACTTGGCGCGCGCGTCGATGTGGAAGGGATAGGAGAGCTTGTCCTCGCTAATCTCCCACCAGTCGGCCAGGCTCGGACCGTAATCGCCAGTGCGGCTGTCAATCGCCAACATCGTGGGATAGAGCATCCCGAAGATCATCATCGAGAAGGTGTTGTTGTCGAGGTAGGCATTGAGGCTCTTGGGCGGATTGTGCCCGGCGTAGTTGAGCGTCCCGCCCGGCTGCGCGTAGGGCGAAGCGTCGGGGTCGGGCCCCTCGCGATAGTCCGGCCCGGGCAACCGCTCGGCGCGGGCGACCACGGCCCACGCACAGATCCACGCACAGAGCATCCAAGTCATTCGTTTCATCGGCGGTTTTCCTTCCTGCGTTCGCTAAAAAAGTCCGTAAACTGCGCCCGGCACTCCGCTTCTAAGATGCCAGGGAGCAGCCTAGGGCGGTGGTTAAGCCGGTTGCTGGAGAGTATACCAAAAGCGCCCTCTCCTCCGCGCTCCAAATCGTTCAGCCCCCACACCACCATCGCCGCGCGCGCACACACCAACGCCCCCGCGCACATCGGGCACGGCTCTTTGGTGACGTAGACCGCCACGCGGCCCAAGCGCCAATCGCCCACCGCCTCGGCCGCGGCCGTAATCGCAATCATCTCGGCATGGGCCGTGGGGTCGCGCAACAGCTCGGTCTGGTTATGGCCCCGGGCAATGACGCGCGCTTCCAAGATGTCCTCAATCGGCCGCGGCTTGGCCACTCCCGGCTCCAGACACCCCTCCGGCAGCTGCACAATCACGCACCCGCACGGCACCTCGCCGGCAGCCGCCGAAGCCTCCGCCTCGCGCATAGCCAGGCGCATAAAGTGCTCGTGAAACCGCCGCTCGCCCTCGGTCACGCCCGCGCCTCCTCTCCGCACAACTCCCGCCCCACGGCAAAGAGGGCCTTGGCCGTGGCCGTCCACGTCCGCTCGGCCATCTGCTCCTGCGCCCGCCGCGCCAACCGATCACAGAGCGCTGTCGAGAGCGTGACTGCCGAGAAGGCCTTCGCCCACTCCGCCGGATCGGTGGGGTGAACGCGCAGAACCGCATTGCCGAAGAGCTCCTTGTTTGAGGCCCCGGCCGCACAAATCACCGGCGTGCCGCATGCTAAGGCCTGCGCAATCGTCGGCCGGAAATCGGTCTCGCGCACCGGCTCAAAGAGCGCCACCGCCCCGCTCATCAGCGCGGCCAAATCCATCGCCGGCACCTCATCAATCGGCAAAAAGCGCACCATCCCCTCCAGATGACACGCGCGAATAACCTCGCGCAGCGCCGCTGGCAACCCCTTGCGCCCCACCACAATACAGGTCACCGAGGAGACCTCTTCATTCTGCGCCAGCGCCCGCAACGGCACCTCCAGGCAGTCCGACGTCCCCGCCGTCTCCACCATCAGCACATACCGCCGCGGCACCAACCACCGCCGCCGCACCTCCAGCACCTCCTCCTCGCTGTGCCGCCGGAAGATCGGGTGCACGCCATTGGCCACCACGCGCGTCCGCCGCCGCGCCCCCCACCCCGCGTAAGCAATCAACCGCACCGCCAGCGCGTGGCTCGGGCACAGCAACGCATCAGCTGCCAAGAGCCTCGGCCGCGCCACAAAGTGCCACCGCAGCCGATCGCGCCACGAAAAGCGCCGCGCCCCCAGAAAGCGCTGCAACTCCTCCACCGCGAAGATCACCTTCACCGCGCGCCCCTTCACCGGCGCCGGCGGCCGCATCAGCGGATCGGCCGAACAATAAACCTCCACCCCCCGCTGCGCCACCACC
>CAMGJH010000134.1 GCA_946056345.1 uncultured Lentisphaeraceae bacterium
CTGCGCGGCTACGGCCAGCGCGACCCCCTGGTGGAATACAAGCGCGAGGCCTTCGAGATGTTCACCGAGCTGATGGGCACCATCAAGGAGGGGATTATCCGCAACGCCTTCACCACCACCACGAACATCGAGTTCTACTTCGCGATGCGCGAGCGCGCCTCCCGCAAGGCCCAAACCGTCCACCAGG
The DNA here is from genome assembly GCA_946056345.1 of uncultured Lentisphaeraceae bacterium. Taxonomy (GTDB): domain Bacteria; phylum Verrucomicrobiota; class Kiritimatiellia; order RFP12; family DVOR01; genus Spyradenecus. The sequence continues at coordinate 188 of CAMGJH010000134.1, forward strand.
ACCTGGGCAACCTCACCGAGGCCGTGCCCCAACCCCCGCCGCAAGTCGAGCCCGCCCCCGCCCCGAAGCCGGCCGCGAATGCCTCCTTCACCATCACCGTGCCGGGCATGCCCGAGCCTGAACCGGAGCCCGAACCCGAAGCCCCGCCGCCCCCGGCCGGTCCGCGCCAGGGCTCGCTCGAGGCGCTCTTAGGCCAGATGGGCCTGCCCCAGCAGCCGGCCGCGCCCGTTGCCCCCGCCGCCAAGGTTGGGCGCAACGACCCGTGCCCCTGCGGCTCGGGCAAGAAGTACAAAAACTGCTGCGGCAAGTAAGCGATGGCCGAGGCCCCCAAACCCGCCGAGAGCACCCCGGAGGTGCGCTTCGCCGAAGTCCCCGCCGATAATGGCCTGGGCCTCGCGCAGCACACCTTTGTCCTCTTCCTCTCGATCGTCCTCTCGGCGGTCATCCACTTTGGCCTCGTCTTTTGGTTTGGCGAGCAGCCGGTGGCGCTGACCCCGGCGCGCGAGAAGGCCCACATCACCCCCGAGAACCTCCCGCCCATGCGCATCGACACCTTCGTCCGCGAGGCGAAGCTCGAGCGCGCCGCCGCCGAGGAGGCCCCGGATATTGCCGGCGATGTGGCCGCCACCGAGGCGAAGCTCCCCGAGGTCGCCGAGGCCGCGCGCCTGGCCGCCCCCACCCTGCCGCCCGCGCCCCTCCCGCCCAGCCCCAACCCCGGGCTGGATATGACCCCGCCGGCCCCGGCCTTGGCCACGCTGCCGGAGCTCTGGGCCCGACAGGAGATCGCCGCCATCCCCGAGACCGACTTCACCCAGGAGGTCAACCCCGAGCCGCGCTGGACCCTCGACGCCAAGCTGCCGCGCGTGGTCGATGCGCCGGATCTGGCCGCTTCGGTGGAGTTTCTCCCGGCTGCGCCCGGTGCGCAACCCGGCGCGCTCCTGCCGCCGATGGGCGGAGAGGGAGGCGTTGAAGCGCTGGCCCGCGAGGCCGAACGGCGCCTGGCCGAGGCCGCCACCGCCACGCCCCCGCCCGTCGATTTGGCCGAGGTCGCCACTGCCCCTGCGCCCGCCGAGGCCGCCGGCAAGCTGGCCGAGGAGGCCATCCGCCGCGCCTCGACCCCCACCGCCACGACGGGCGACCAGGTCTACCAATCGATTGACGACCGGCTGAGTCTGGCACTGAGCTACTACGATCCGCCGAGCGACCCGGGCAACCGCTACTTCCGCCTGGAGATCCTCCGCAAGCCCGATAGCCCGCTCTCCGTCATGGGCAAGGATGTCGTCTTCGTCCAGGACATCTCCGGCTCCATCACCCGCGCCCGCCTGGCCGCCGCGAAGGAGGCGATGAAGAGCGCCCTCTTCAACACCTTGCGCGCCGGGGACCGCTTTAACATCTTCGCCTTCCGCGACGTCACCCTCACCCCGTCGGGCTCGTGGATGGACTTCAATCCCGAGACGCGCGTCCGGGCCGAGACCTTCATCGACTCTTTGCGCAACCGCGGCAACACCGACCTCTTCCTGCTTCTGCAAGATCTCCGCTCCCTGCCGCGCGACCCCAAGCGCCCGCTCATCGCCATTGTCATCACCGATGGCGAGCCGACCACCGGCCTCACCGAGACGACCCGCATCATCGGTGAGTTCACCCGCCTGAACAAGGGCGACATCTCCGTCTACGCCTTCGGTGCGAAGAAGCGCGACCCTTACTTCCTGGACATGCTCTGCTACGTCAACCGCGGCGAGAACACCGCCTCCTCTGGCAACCCAGACACCCTGGCCCGCGAGCTGACCCCGGTCTTTGAGTCCATCCGCAACCCAGTGATGCAGAACCTCTCCATCACCTTCCCCGCTGCCGGCGGCGGCGAGCTCCACCCGCGAATGCTCACCAACCTCTATGCCGACCGCACCTTGACCCTCTACGGCCGCGTCCCGCGCGCCACCCAGTCCCTCACCTGCCAGCTGCGCGGCGGCTCGGCCTCGGCCCCCTACGACGCGCTCTTCACCTTCACCTTCGACAAGGCCAAGCGCGCCACCCTCGACCTCCGCCGCGCCTGGGCCGAGCGCGCGATGTTCGACCTCCTGGCCGACTACGCCGAAAACCCCTCCCAAGCGCTCCTCGAGCGCATCGCCGCCTTCTCCAAAACCTACGGCGTTCCCAACCCCTACAAGCGCGAACCCTAACCGCGCCACGAAAGGCCCCCCGATGAACAAAGCCGCCCTCGACTCCTGGTTTGAGCAGAATCGCGAGGCCATCCTCGCCGACTACTGCGAACTCCTCCGCTTCCCCACCATCGGCGCCGAGCGCGAGCATTTGCCCGACTGCACCGCCTGCGCCCAGTGGATCGCCCGCTTCCTCGGCTCGCTCGGCTTCACCACCGAGCTCGTCAGCGCCTCGGCCGAGCTCCCCCCGGTCCTCATCGCCGAGCGCCCCGTCCCCAACGCCCCCCACACCGTCCTCCTTTACGGCCACTACGACGTCCAGCCCGTCGACCCCATCGACCTCTGGGAGACCCCGCCCTTCGAGCCCACCCTGCGCAATGGCCGCCTCTACGCCCGCGGCGCGCAGGACGACAAGGGCCAGTGGTTCGCCCTCCTCCAAGGCCTGCGCGCGGCCATCGCTGCCGGCGAGAGCCTCCCGGCCATCCGCATCGTCCTCGAGGGCCAGGAAGAGAGCGGCAGCGGCGCCCTCGCCGACCTAGCCTACGACCTGCGCAAGCGCCTGGCCGCCGACGTCCTGCTCGTGGCCGACACCGGCAAGGACCCCTCCGGCCGCCCGGCCATCGTCGCCGGTCTGCGCGGCGTGCTCCACTTCACCGTCACCCTGCGCGGGCCGAAGTACGACCTTCATTCCGGCCAGCACGGCGGCATCGCCCCCAACCCCGCCCAAGGCATCGCCGAGCTCGTCGCCTCCCTCCACACCCCCGATGGCGCCATTGCCGTTGAGGGCTTCTGCGATGGCATCGTCGAGCCCACCGAGGCCGAGTTCGCCCTGGCCACCGAGCCGGGCTTCGACGAAAATGCCTACCGCGAAGAGGTTGGCGTCCTCCCCGTCGGTGGCGAGCGCGGCGTGCCGGCCATCGTCCGCAACGCCTTCCGCCCCACCGTCGAAGTCAACGGCATCCACGGCGGCTACGGCGGCCCCGGCTCCAAGACCGTCATCCCCACCCACGCCTTCGCCAAGCTCTCCTGCCGCCTCGTCCCCGGTCAGAACCCCGCGCACATTTGGGAGTGCCTGAAATCGCACTTCGAGCGCCACTGCCCGCGCGGCCTGACCCTCGAGCTCACCGAGCTCACCGGCTGCGAGCCCGGCTTCCGCCTCCCCATCGATAGCCCCGTCACCCGCATCGCCCACGACCTGCTCAACACCTTCGACCCTCGCGGCGCGGTCTTCACCTGGGAAGGCGCCTCCATCCCCATCGTCGCCAAACTGCGCGACCTCACCGGCGCCGCCCCCCTCCTCGTCGGCTTCGGCATGCAGGAAGACCGCATCCACTGCCCCAACGAATCCTTCTCCCTCGAGCAGTTCCGCGACGGGATGCGCTGGGGCGCGCAGATCTTCCCCGCCTTCGGGGCCTAATGAGCTGCCAGACCCTGCACATCGACGATGTGGGCTACGGCGGCGACGGCGTTGCCCGCGCCGCCAGCCCCGTCACCTTCGTCCCCGGCGCCTTGGTGGGCGAGACGGTCGAGGCGGAGGTCGTGCAGCGCAAGCCCAACTTCGCCCGCGCCCGGCTCCTGCGCGTCCTCGATCCCTCCCCCGATCGCATCACCCCCGAGGGCCCCGTCGTTCCGGGGATGGTCTACGCCGCGCTCGCTTATCCCGCCGAGGTCGAGCTCAAACACCGCCAGCTCCAGACCCTCCTCACGCGCATTGGCCGCCTGGACGACCTCTCCTGCCTGCGCGCGCCCGTCCCTTCGCCCCTCGCCGCGCACTACCGCAACAAGCTCGTCCTCCACTGGGATGGCCGCGCCCTCGGCTATATCGGCGACGACAACCGCACCGTCCTGGACACCCCCGCCTGCCCCCTCTCCCACCCCGCCATCAACACCGCGCTCGCTCACCTGCGCGCCGACCCCAAGCGCCTGCGCGCCCTCCGCTCCGGTAGCCGCGTCACCTTCCGCTACACCGCGCACGATGGCGTCCGCCTCGGCCTGGGCAAGCCCCCCGCCGGCGAACTCACCGAAACCCTCGCCGGTCTCCCCCTCTCGGTCGCCGCCGATGCCTTCTTCCAGGTCAA
>CAMGJH010000135.1 GCA_946056345.1 uncultured Lentisphaeraceae bacterium
CTCCCCGAGCGCGCCCTCCTGACCGAAGCAGGCATCTTCGCCCCCGAGGAGGCCATCAAGAACCTCGCCGCGCCCATCGCCCGACTCTCTCCCCAAGACGGCAGCCCCTTCGGCTGGCTCACCCGCCACGGCGAGCCCGACTTCGCCCAGACCGATCCCCAGAGCGGCTTCTCCGCCCTCCGCCGCGCCCTGGAGCGCGAAGGCTACACCCTGCGCGCCGTCTCCCCCGAAACCAGCACCGCGCCCACCGACCTCGGGGCGCTGCTCATCGTCAGCCCGCGCTACCCCATCACCGCCACCGAGCGCACCCTCTTGGCCGACTGGCTCGACCGCGGCGGGCGCTTGCTCTGCGCGCTGCCCCCGGGCGGCGATGCCGGGCTCACGGCCCTCTTCGAACAATGGGGCATCCGCACCGGCACCACGCCCAGGCAAAGTCTGCGCCAGGCCCCCGACCGCGCCGGCTTTACCGACGCGCTCTCCCCCGAGCACCCCATCACCCGCGAACTCGCCGGCCGCGCCCACCTCATCCTCACCGCCCCGCGCGCCCTCTACGCGCTGCCCACGCGCGGTCTCTCCCTCACCCCGCTGGTCTCCATCGAAGCCAAACCGCTCCCTCCGAGTACCACCAATGAGAGGGTCACCGTGGCGATGGCGGCCGAGCGCGTCTCGACCGCGGTGGGGGCAGACCTGGCCCTGCGCCCCGGGCGACTGTTGGTTCTGAGCGAGGCAGACTTCCTGCGGAACGCGCGGCTGATGAACCACGCCACGGCCAACCGCGACTTCGCCCTCAACGCCATTCACTGGCTCACCGGCCTCTCGGGCAGCGGCGCGCCCTCCGGTGCCTCGGGAATGCTCCGCCTGGGGTGGGACCGCCATACGCGCCACCGGGCCACCCGCGTGCTGGCCATCGGCCTCCCGCTCGGCCTCTGCCTAATCCTTTGGCTCCTGACACGGAAACGCGCATGAAGTTCGGAAAGTCTCTGCTCCTCTGGTTGAGTGTGGTCCTGGCGCTGGCCGGCGCGCTGGTCGCTACGCGCGTCTTCAAGCCGGCCGAGGCGTGGCAGAGCGGCGACCTTCTCTTCCCCGTCGACCCGGAGGCCATCGTGGCCATCTCGCTAGCCACACCCGATGGTGCCGTCCCGGCCCTAAAGCTCGAGCGCACCGGCGAGTTCTGGCGTTTGTGCGAGCCCTTGGCAGGCACCCTCTGTAGCGCCAAGGCCGTGGCCGACTTGCTCGACGCGCTCCAGGCCCTGCGCGTGGTCACCCCCCTGGGCGAGGCGGTTCTCTCGGGCTTCACGCCGTGGCGGACGGTGGAGGTGCGGACAGCCGAAGGGCGCTTCACCTGCGGCTTGGGCCGCGCCTCGGAGGCCTTTGCCGCGCCTCTCTCGCAGGTCCTGGCCGAACGCGATGGCCGCTTGGTCTCGGTGGAGGCCGGGGCGGTGATGCGCCTGCCCGAGGCGGCCGATGCCCTGCGCTCCGATGCGCTCCTGCCCGTTGCGAGCGACCGCATCCAGGCGATGGAGTGGCACCTGCCCGGTCACCCCTTCTCGCGCGCCGAGCGCCTGCCCAACGGCCACTGGCAGATCTCGCGCCCCTTTCCCTTTGAGCCCCAGGCCGAGCCGGTGCGCAAGGCCCTCGAGCGCCTCACGGCCCCGGGGCAAGTCCGCACCCACCTCCTGCCCACGCCCACCGAGCGCGTCCCCAACTCCGAGCGCGCGCTGGCCGATTACGGGCTCGACGAAGAGCGTGCCCTGCGCCTGACCTTCCGCGTCAGCGGCCTGCGCGAACCCCTCACCCTACGTATCGGCAAGGAAGACCCCACGCGCCCGGGTCTGCGCTTCTGCCTGCTCGACAACGCCCGCGCCATTGGCTGCGTCCCGGCCGAGGTGGCCGAGAGCTTCTCCGCGGGTGGCCCCTTCTCCACCGACTTCCGCAACCTGCCCCTCCTCGGCGACCTGCCGGCCCCCACCGAGCTCGCCTTCTCCCTCCAATCCGCCGACCTCGCCGTCTCCCTGCGCAAGCAAGGCGGCACCTGGCAAATGCTCCGCCCCCTCGCCCTGCCGGCCAACGCTCAGAGCGTCCAGGCCCTCCTCTCGCAGTTGATGGGGCTGACTGGCGACCTTGCCGGCCTGGAGGCCCCCGATGGCACCCCCTGGGCCGAAGTCACCCTGCGCGCTGAAGCCGCCACCGCCGCCCCCGAGGCCAAACTCCAGTTCTTCGGCGACCCCGAGGCCGAGCGCATCCAGGCCTATCGCGTCGACCACGGGCGCCTCTACCGCCTGCGCCGCGACGCGCTGCCCGAGCTCCTGCGCCCGCAGCTGGCCCCCGAGTTGGCCCTGCGCCAGGCGCTCATCGATCCCACCCTCCTGGCCCTGCCGGCCTCGGCCATCCGCCGCCTCTCCCTCCTCCGGCGCGACGGCTCGACGGTCACCCTGGCCCGCGCCCCAGACACCCTGACCTGGGAGGTCGAGTCCCCCGCCGGCGCTTTCCTCAATAGCCAGACCCTCGACGCCTGGCTCGCCGCCTTCGCCGACCTGAAGGCCGAGGCCATCCTCTGCGACGCGCCCACCACCTTCGGCGCGCTCCACCCCTACGGCCTGGAATCGCCCCTGCTGCGCCTGACCATCGACCTTGACGGCCGCGAAGGCCCCCTGCGCCGCGTCCTCTCCATCGGCACGATTGACCCAAAGACCGGCTCGGCCCCGGCCCTCATCCAAGGTTGTCCGGTGCTCTACCGCATTGGCCCGGAGACCCTGCACCTCCTCCAGTTGCCGCCGCTCGAACGCGGGGAGTAGGCCCCAAGGCGTTCCCTATGCTCCAGCTTGAAGATCTCCCCGAAGCGCTCTTCCTCACCGATAGCGCCTATCGCGTGCTCGACTGCAACAGCCGCGCCGCCGAACTCCTCCGGGCCCCCTCGCGCGAGGCCCTCCTGGGCCGCAGCCTTGCCACCATCCCCTCCGAACACGACCTCAGCGCAAGCGAGTTCCCCACCGATCTCCCCGATCGCCTGAAAGCCGTCCCCTTCATCACCCTCGAGAACCGCCTGACGCGCGATGACGGCACCCGCTTCTTCGCCGAGGCCACGCTCCACCGCCTCGCCGAGGGCCGGCTCCTCTTCTCCGTCCGCGATGTCACCGTCCGCACCGAGAGCCTCCACCGCCTGGCCGAGGCCAACGAGCGCCTCCGCGCCACCATTCGCGACCGGATGGAGTTCGTCTCCAACGTCTCGCACGAGCTGCGCACCCCGCTCACCTCGATGTCCTACGCCCTGGCCAACCTCCGCCGCGGCCTCTGCGGTCCCCTCCCCGAGAAGGTCCAAGCCTACCTCGAGCGGCTGCAGGTGGACGTCAAGCGCCTGATGACCACCGTCAACGACATCCTCGACCTACGCCAGATGGAGAACGGCACCCTCACCCTGCGCAAGCGCTGCACCCCCCTCCAGCGCCTCCTCTCCGACTCAGCCAACGCGCTGCTCATCCAGGCCGAGACCAAGCACCAAACCCTCACCGTCGAGCCCCGCCAGGCCGAACTCTACGCCCTGGTCGACAGCGACAAGTTCGAGCGCGTCTGCTTCAACATCCTCTCCAACGCCGTCAAGTATACCCCCGAACGCGGTACCATCCGCGCCCGCCTCGCCGAAGAGCCTGGCTTCGCCCTCATTCAGGTGGATGACACTGGCATCGGCATTCCGCCCGAAGCCCTCCCCCGCGTCTCCCAGCGCTACTTCCGCGTGGGCGCGCAGGTCGCCGGCACCGGCCTGGGCCTCTCCATCGTCCGCGAGATTGCCGAGCTCCACGGCGGCTCGCTCACCGTCGAATCCCCCGTCCCCGGCCAAGCCTGCGGCACCCGCGTCACCGTCCGCGTGCCCACCTGCCAGCCCCCGCTCGCGGTCATCCTCTCGGGCGACGACGCCTTCATCGCCCCCCTCGAAGCCCAACTCCACGCCCTGGGCTACTCCACCTTCGCCAACCGCCAAGCCATCGACCTCGCGCGCGAGTGCGCCCAGCGCACCCCTGATCGCTTCCTCCTCGATGGCTCCCTCCCCCCCTCCTGCCTCTCCGACTGGATTTGCCAGATTCGCTCCGCCCAGGCCCTCGCCAACATCCCCATCCTCCTCCTCGCTCCGGCCCTCGACCCTGCCCGCCGCGCCGAATACGCCCGCTTGCAGGTCCACTGCCTCCCCTGGCCGGTCCCCTCCCCCCTCCTCGCCAAGGCCCTCTAAGCGCCCGCCCGGGCCGGGTGGCCGCCGAGAACGGCGGCCGTCAGAACGGGCTGCCAGCGCGCCCCACCTTTTCCCCTCGCCCCGGGTCCAACACGAACCCGGGCCTACCTCGAGGTCGACCCGGCCCAGGTCGAGGGGCAACCCGGGCCGGATAAAAATGTAAAGCGCCCCGAGGTGAATTAATAAGGCCCCG
>CAMGJH010000136.1 GCA_946056345.1 uncultured Lentisphaeraceae bacterium
CGCTAAAGGCATGTCGGTGGCACACCTGGCTGCGCAGCGGCAACGCGCTGCCGCGCGTTGCCGCAAGGGCCGTTGGGGGCTCAGCCCCCAAGCCCCCCGTGGTGCAGGTTTTGCAGGCCGCCGTCCCCGGCGGCCTGGGTATGCCGCTAGAACCACCAGCGGGGGAAGAGGCGGCGTAGGAGGGTGAGGGGGCGAGAGGGTGAGGGCATAGCGATGTTAGGCTTGGGGGTGGAGGAGCTTGTCGAAGAGGGTTTCCCAGCGGGAGGCGATGGCGGCGGGGGCGAAGTCAGCAGCGGTGCGGCGGGCTTCGGCGGCCATTTGGGTGCAGATGTCGGGGCGGGCCATCAGGTCGGCGGTGGCCTTCGCAAAGGGGGCGACCTGGAAGGGGGGTGCGAGGACGATGCCATTGGTGCCGAAGACGAGGTCGTAGGCGGCGGGGTAGGAGCCGAGGACGATGGGAACGCAGCCGGCGGCTTGTGCTTCGGGGATGACGCAGGGGGCGCCCTCGAAGTTGGAGGTGAGTAGGAGGAGGCTGGCGCGGGCGTAGAAGGGCGCGGGCTTCTGGAAGCCGTGGAAGGTGACGCGCGGAAGATCGGCGGCCTGGGCTTCGTAGGCGGCGCGGTCCGGCCCATCGCCTACGATGTCGAGCGACCACTCGGGGAAGCGCGGGGCGAGTTTGCGCCAGAGGGCGATGACGCGCGAGACGCACTTTTGGGTCTCTTCCAGTCGCCCAACGTAGAGGAGGCGTTTTTCCTTGGGGACCTCGGGGGCGGGCGCGAGGGTGAGGGGATTGGGGAGGGTGTGGAGCTTGGGGGTGCGCGGGAGAAGGGTGAAGCGGCGGAAGAGCGGCTCGAAGCGGCGCGAGAGGAGGAGATAGGCATCCGACGCGCGGTAGACCAGGCGGATGTTGAGCGCGGAGACGGCCTTGTAGGCCTGGCGCAGGAGGGGGTTGCGCGCGGCGCGGGTGCGGCCATTCTCGGTGGGGATGTTGTGGAGGGTGGCGATGAGGCGGAGGTCAAGCCCGGCGGCGGCTCGGCGCAGGAACTGCGTCATCTTATAAGGGAGCGCCCATTGGTTGACAATGAAGCGGATCTGCTCGGCGCGCAGGTAGTCGCGCAACTTCGCCTCAGCCTCGGGCGAGAGGGCTGGCGCGGCGAGGTCCAAGAAGTGCACCTGAGGCGAGAGGATGGAGAGGAAGTCGCGATTGCGTACTTCGAAGCACGCCACGGTGACAAACCACCCGCGCGCGGCAAGTTCGTTGCCGAGCACTGCGGTGACGCGTTCCACGCCGCCGACATCCCACGCCCCCATAATGAAGAGCACCCGCTTCTCTTGTTCTGCTAAGGCCATAAAAAGGCACGCTCCTTTGATGTACCCAACGTGCGGCCCTAGGAAAGCCTAACCCGACTACATGCAAAGCTAGCGTGCCACGACGGCACACCTCGCCTAACACTTCGCTCGGGTTTGGAAAATTTCCTAGGTTTTCACGTTGAGCGAATAGTTATGCGCAAAGCGCAAATCAACTCCGGCCGCTCTCCGGCCAGACGCAGGGGAGTATATCACAAGTGCGGCTCGCTTCGCTCGCACGCGCCGAACAGCCGGGGACACCTGGGGACTTCTCGCCCCCACACCCCTCGGCAGGGCGATGACATAGCTCCTGCGGACTTGCTCGCCCTGCACCTCGGGAGCGCAGGGCGCTCCACCCCGGCCGGCGCGCCCTCTGGGCACGTCGGCTTTCGTTTTACTGTTTATTGCTCACCGTCCACCACTTTCAGGCTACGCAGCAGGGACGCGCTCCGCGCCTCCCTGCCAGGGCCGTTGGGGGCTCAGCCCCCAACGGCCCCCGCGGTGCAGGTTTTGCTAGCCGCCGTCCTCGGCGGCTAGGGTGGTCCGCGTTGTGCAGCGGCCTGCTCCGCCAGGCCGCTTCGTGCGCCCGGGCCTACCTCGAATCGAGCTAGGCCCGGGTTCGTTTTGGGCCCGGGGCGGGTGGAATTATTAACAGTCAGTCTTATTGCAAATAACAGTTAGTCTTAATTGAATTAACACTCAGTCTTAATTCAATTAACACTCAGTCTTATTAGTTTCCCTCGCCCCTGGCGGAAGTTTCCCTGAGGCGGATGGCGGTTCGCCGTTCACCGTTCACTGTTCACCGTTCACGCTGGCGCGTGCGCAGCGGCGCGCGGATTGTGTTATACTGTGCGGCGTTTTTTTGACTTGATTGGAGTGAAGCGTTATGCAGATTAGCAAGTTGGCGTTTATGTTTACTGAGGCGGAGATCAATGGCGGCCTGGCGGCTGCGCTCGAGAAGATGGGCGAGGCGCAGGGCAAGGAGTTGCTCAAGAAGGTGAAGGATCCGCAGGTGGTGCTGAAGGATGGGCTCTTGATCTTCAAGTGCAAGGCCTCGATGGGCTTTATCCCGATGCCGGTGGAGGCGCAGATTCGCTTGGCACCGGCGAAGGAGGGCGCGGCGCTGGATGTGACGCTGGAGAAGGTGTCGATGGCGATGATGGGCGGCGCGGCCGGGGCCTCGGCGTTGATGGGGCAGTTGGCGACGGCGGTGGCGGGGAAGCCTGGGCTCGCGGTCAATGGCAACACGCTGACGGTGGATTTGGCAGTGCTCGCGCAGTTGCGGCAGATTACGCTGGGCGGCAAGCTCAAGGACATCGCGATTGTCAATGGCACGCTCGCGCTCGACTTCTCGTAAGGGGAGGCGGAAGAGATGAAGTTTTACGATTTTCTCAAGTCGCGCCACTTGGTTGAAGCGTGCACCTGCGAGGAGGCCAAGATGGCTGAGTTGCTGGAGAAGCCGCTGACGCTCTATGTGGGGTTCGACCCCACGGCCTCGTCGCTCCAGGCGGGTAACTATGCCGCGATTCAGACGTTGGCGCAGTTCCAGCGCGCCGGGCACCGCGTCATTGCCCTGGTCGGCGGGGCCACGGGGATGATTGGCGACCCTTCGGGCCGCTCCACCGAGCGCAACTTCCTCTCCGAGGAGCAGCTGAAGATCAACCTCGAGGGGATCAAGGAGAACCTCTCGCGCTTCCTCGACTTCAACCACCCCACCAATCCCGCCATCCTGGTCAATAACTACGATTGGTACAAGGACTACACCATTCTGCCCTTCTTGCGCGAGGTGGGGACCCTCTTCCGGATGAAGCCGATGCTCGCCAAGGATTCGGTCCAGAAGCGCCTGAATGCCGAGACCAACTCGATGACCTTCACCGAGTTCTGCTACCAGATTCTCCAGGGCTACGACTTCTACTACCTTTACAAGCACTACGGTTGCACGCTCCAGGTGGGCGGGGCCGACCAGTGGGGCAACATCACCGCCGGCACCGACCTCATCCGCCGCCTCGAGCCCGAGGCCGAGGTCAACGGTCTGACCATTCCCCTGGTCTGCGACGCGAATGGGCAGAAGTTCGGCAAGTCCGCCGGCAATGCCATCTTCCTCAATGCCGCCAAGACCAGCGTCTACGCCTTCTATCAGTTCTTCCTGCGCACGCTCGATGCCGATGTCATCCGCTATCTGAAGATCTTCACCTTCCTTGATGACGCGCGCATTGCCGAGCTCGCCGCCGAGTTGCAGGCCCACCCCGAACAGCGCGCCCCGCAGAAGGCCCTGGCCGAGGAGCTCACCCGCGCCGTCCACGGTGAGGCCGGCCTCGAAACCGCGCGCAAGGCCTCGGCCGTCCTCTTCGGCGGCTCGATTGAGGGCCTTACGGCCGCAGAGCTCGAGGCGATTGCCGCCGATGTCCCCTCGGCCGAACTGCCCGCTGGCGAAGTCCTTGGCAAGAGCGTCATCGATGTGGCTGTGGCCGCCGGCTTCCTCAAGAGCAAGGGCGAGGCGCGCCGCCTCATCCAGGGGGGCGGCCTCTCGCTCAACAATGCCAAGGTGGCGGACCCCGCGGCGGTGGTCGACCCCGCGGCGCCGGTCGAGGGCAAGGTCCTCCTGCTGCGCCAGGGAAAGAAGAACTACTTCCTGCTCAAGGTGAAGGCCTAAGGGCCGCCGATTGCGATGCTCACGCCCGCGACCATCGAGGCCATTGGCGCACTGATGGCGCGGGCCGGTCTGACCGAGGCCAACCTGCGCGAGCAGTTCGTTCTGGGCAGCGGCAGCGGTGGGCAGAAGATCAACAAAACATCCAGTGCCGTCCGCCTGACCCACGAGCCCAGCGGGCTATGGGTCAAGGTGCAGGCCTCTCGTTCGCGCGAAGATAACCGCTGGCTCGCCCGCCGCGCCCTGGCCGAGAAGATCCTAGAGGTGCGCGATGGCGAAGCCTCCAAGCGCCAGCAAGAGCGCGAGAAAATCCGCCGCCAAAAGCGCCGCCGCTCCCGCCGTCAAAAGGCTCGAATGCTCGATGATAAGGCCAAACACGCCGCCAAAAAAGCCGCCCGCCGGTGGGTGCCGGAGTGAG
>CAMGJH010000137.1 GCA_946056345.1 uncultured Lentisphaeraceae bacterium
GCGCCAGGGCGAGAAGGATAAATAAGACTCCGTCTTAATGGCAACAAGACCCCGCCTTAATGGCAATAAGACCCTGTCTTAATAATTGGCCTCAGGGCGGGGGAAAGTTGGCCTCGGGGCGGGGGGAAGTTGGGCTAGGGGGAACTTTTTTAGGGGGTGGGTGTTTTTTGCTTGACGCGGGGGCGGTGGATGGCGCATAATAGGGGCGTATTTAGGAATTGCGCGGCGCTTCATGCAAGAACTTCTCAAGCGAATGTTGGTTTGTTTTACCTTCATCGGGATGTTGGTTAGCATCTCGGTGGCGTTTCGCTGTTTCGTGCCGCGCTACCGCGCCTGGAATGAGAGCTGCGCGCTCCGCCAGAGTTTGCAGGATGAGGTCGACGGCCTTCGCCGGGAGATTGCCGAGACGAAGCGGAAGGTCGACCGGTTCCACTCTTCCAAGTGGTTCGTCGAGCGACTGGCGCGCGAGAACCACCGCGTGGCCGAGAACGAGATCGTCTTCGTCTTCGAGTAAGCCTCCCGATGATTCCCGAGGAATTGCTGATTTTTGCCGGGCGTGGCGAGTATCCGGAAGCGGTGCTTGCCGGGGCGCGGGCGGCCGGGGTGAAGCGTATTCTCGTGGCGGGGGTGCGGGGGATGGCCTCGCGCAAACTGTTGCGAGCGGCCGATGAGGCGGTGGTCTTTGGGGTGGGCGAGTTGCAGCGCGCGCTCGATTGGCTTGAGCAGCGGCGCGTGGCCTATCTGTTGCTTGCCGGGCAGATTACCCCGGCCGCGCTCTTTTGCACCCGCTTTGATGCCCTGACACGCCGGATTTTCGCCGAGCTTCCCATCAAGAATGCGCACACCATCTTTGGGCGGATTATCCAGGAGGTGGAGGCGCGCGGGACGCAGGTGGTGCCGGCTTCCTGCTTTATGGGGGCGCATCTGCCGGGCGTGGGGGTGCTGACGGCGCGTGCGCCGGATGCGCGAGAGGCGCAGGATATTGACTTTGGCCACCGCGCGGCGATGGGGGTCTGCGCGCTGGATATTGGGCAGACGCTCTTGGTCAAGGAGGGGATGGTGCTGGCGGTGGAGGCCTTTGAGGGGACGAATGCCACCTTGCGGCGCGGGGCAAAGCTCGGTGGGCGCGGGGCGGTGATGATTAAGGTGGCCAAGGCGGGCCACGATATGCGCTTTGATATCCCGGTCTTCGGCGAACACACCCTCAAACTTTGCCGCAAGTGCGGTATCTCTGCCGTGGCCTTCCAGGCCGGGCGCCTGGTGATGCTCAACCGCGAGCGCGTAGTCTCGCTCGCCAACCGCGCGGGCATCGCCCTCGTCGGCCTCGAGAGCGGTCTGCCGCCGGCTCCGTTGGAGCCCTGAGGGGCGCGCTACGCGCGCGTGAACGGTGAACGGAGAACGGTGAACGGCCATTCACCCTTGTCAACTCTGGCCTATCCGTCGCGGAACGCGCACCGTTCACTGTTCACCGTTCACTGTTCACCGTTCACCATCCCTCAGTCAGGATCCTTGACGCGGGCTTGGAGGGCTTGCTTGATGGCGTGGGCGAGGTCGGCGGAGATGCCGGGCTGGGCGGCGATGTCGGCCTCGGGGGCGGCGGCGAGGCGGCGGACGGAGCCGAAGGCCGCGAGGAGTTGGCGCTTGCGGGTGGGGCCGATGCCGGGGAGTTCGTCGAGGATCGACTCTTTGAGTGCGCGCAGGCGGAGGGCGCGGTTGAAGGTGATGGCGAAGCGGTGGGCCTCATCGCGCAAGCGGATGAGGATTTGGAGGGCGGGGGCGTCGTGGGGGAGGACGAGGTTGGGGCGGCCGTCGTCGAGGACGATTTCCTCGTAGTGCTCGTTGAGGCCGGCGACGGGGATTTGGTCGAAGAGGCCGAGTTCGCGGAGGACTTCGCGGGTGGCGCGGACTTGGAGCTGGGCGCCGTCGCAGAGGATGAGGTCGGGGTAGGGGGCGTGCTCGTCGCGCAGACGGGTGTAGCGGCGGCGGATGACTTCGGCCATTGCCTGCGGGTCGTTATTGGTGACGGTGCGGACGTGGAAGCGGCGATAACGGCGTTTGTCGGGCACGCCGTCGCAGGCCACGACCATCGAGGCGACGGTGTGGGTGCCCATCAGGTGCGAGATGTCAAAGCACTCGATGACGCGCGGCGGGGCGCAGAGGCCGAGCAATTGGGCTAACTCGGCGAGGCCCTCTTGGGCGGTGGGGCGTTTGAGGGCGGGCATCAGGCGGGCCTTGGCGCGCTCGCGGGTGAGCTCTTTGAGGGCCAGCCAGGTGTCGCGCAGGCGGGCGGCGCGCTCGTAATCCTGGCGCGCGGCGGCGGCCTCCATCTGCTCGCGCACCTCGTCAATGAGGGCGGGCCGTTCGCCGCGCAGGAAGGCGCAGGCTTCGTCGAAGCGCGCGCGGTAGTCGGTCTGGGAGATGCGCCCGAGGCAGGGGGCCGAGCAGAAGCGGACGATGTCATCGAGGCAGTGGGTGTGCTCCTCCGGGCCCGGGTTTCGGGCGGGGCACTTGCGCAGACCAAAGCGGCGCTCGGTGAAGTCGATGGCCATCCGCACCACGGTCGAGGAGGGGAAGGGGCCGAAGTAGAGCGCGCCATCCTCGCGGACGATGCGGCAGGTGGTCAGGCGCGGGAAGGGAAGGGTGGGGTCGGCCTTGAGGGAGAGGTAGCGCTTGTCGTCGCGCAGCAGGATGTTGAAGCGCGGGCGGTAGGTCTTGATGAGGTGGCTCTCGGTGAGGAGGGCCTCGGCCTCGCTGCGCACCACGCGGATCTCGAGGTCTTCAACGTGGTGGACGAGGCTGAGGAGTTTGGGGGGCGCGTGGCGGAGGGTGGAGGCGCGGAAGTAGCTCTGCACGCGCCGGCGCAGGTTGACGGCCTTGCCCACGTAGATGATGGTGCCCGCGCGGTCGCGATAGAGGTAGCACCCGGGCTTTTCCGGCAGGTGCTTGAGCTTCTCGCGCAGGCGCTCGTTCATCGGCTAGCGCATCAATCGAAGTGGATGCGCGGGTCGATGAGCATATAGCAGAAGTCGGAGATGAGGTTGCCGAGGAGCTGGATTGAGGCGGTCATCACCAGCATCGCCATAAAGACTGCGTAGTCGTGGCCCACGAGTGCGTTCAGCGACAGCTGCCCCATCCCGGGGATCTCGAAGAGGGTCTCGATAATCATCGAGCCGGCAAAGAGCACGCCCAGTACCCCGCCAAAGCCCGTGGCAATCGGGATGAGCGCGTTGCGCAGCGCGTGGCACCAAATCGCCCGGCTGCGCTTGGCGCCCTTGGCGAGCACGGTGCGCACGTAGTCCGCGCTCATCTGCTCCATCAGCGAGTTCTTCATCATAATCGTCAGTAGCGCAAAGGAGGTCATCACATAGGCAATCACCGGCAGAACCATGTGGTACGCGCGGTCGCAGAAGAGCGTCCAACCGCCCGCAGCCGCTGCGGCATCGCTCTCAAAGCCGCCGATTGGGAAGATGTCCCAGAGGCCATCGACCGTGCCGCTCAGGCACATTTTAAGGATCATGCCCACCGCAAAGGAGGGAATGGCGTAGGCGGAGAAGACGATGATACTGGAGGCGAAGTCGAAGGGCGTGCCGTGGCGCAGGGCCTTGGCAATGCCGAGTGGAATGCAGACCAGGTAGCTCATCAAGAACGAGACGATGCCGAACCAGAGCGAGACCGGCAGTCGCCGCCGGATGAGCTCCCACGCCGTCCGGTCCGGGTACTCGTAGCTCTTCATCTTCATTCCCAGTCCATCTCGGAAGGCCCAGGTCACATACTGCTTCCACATCGGCTGATCGAAGCCGAACTGCTTCTCGAGTTCCTTCTTCATCCCCTCGCTGATGAGCGCGGCATTGGCCCCGCCGCCGGCTTCGCCGCCGCCACCCATCCCGCGCATCTGCGCCAACTTCAAGTCCACCGGCCCGCCCGGTAGCAGACGCGTTAGCAGAAAGCAGGCAATCGTAATCCCGAAGAAGGTCGGCACAAGCAACATTAAACGGCGAAGCAGATACTGAAGTCGATTCATAGCAATAGGGCCCTCGGTGTGAACGGCGCAATCATATCACACTTTCCCCCGCGCTGTCACCTCTTTTACGCACGCCACGTGGCTGGTGCGGGGGCTACTCGCCCCCACGCCCCTGGCCCGGGGACATTGTGGACCCGCCCCGGGTTCGCCTCGAGGTAGGCCCGGGTTGACCCTTGACCCGGGGCGGGTTCGTTTTGGGCCCGGGGCGGGGCCGCCGGGGACGGCGGCCGTCAGGACGGGCGGCGCAGCGCGTGCCGCGACGGAGGGGGGTGGGGAGGGGAGGTTCGGGGGCCGGGATGCTAATGCCACCGAGGCCGGTGGCACACAGAAACAAAGAACGGGCGGCGCACGGGGGCCCCCTTCGGGCCCCAGGAGCCGCGTACCCCCC
>CAMGJH010000138.1 GCA_946056345.1 uncultured Lentisphaeraceae bacterium
GGCACCCACCAATCGCTCGCCGATGCCACCGGCTTCGTCCGCGCCCTCATCGAGCGCCAGGGCCTGCAAATCTCCTGCATCGAGGAGATTGCCCACTGGCGCGGCTGGATTGACGACGCGCAGCTCCAGCGCCTCGCCGAGAGCTACGGCAAGTCCTCCTACGGACTTTACCTTAAAAACCTTGTGAAAGGACGCTAATCCATGGCCTACACCAAGCGTTGCATCGTCACCGGCGCGGCCGGTTTCATCGGCTCGGCCCTCGCTCGCCTCTTGCTCCAGGAGACCGAAGCCCACGTCCTCGTGGTCGACAAACTCACCTACGCGGGCGTACCCGAGTCCCTCAAGGAAGTGGGCCTCAACCCGACCACCCTCGCCTCGGCCAACCCCCGCCTCACCTTTCTGAAGGCGGACATCTGCGACCAGGCGGCGATGGACCGCGCCTTCGCCGATTTCTGCCCCGACACCATCTTCCACCTGGCCGCTGAGTCGCACGTTGATCGCTCCATCGACGGTCCGGGCGAGTTCATCCGCACCAACATCCTCGGCACGGCCACGCTCCTGCAAGCCGCCCTCAAGTATTGGCGCGGCCTGGATGACGAAGCGAAGGCCGCCTTCCGCTTCCAGCACATCTCCACCGACGAAGTCTACGGCACCCTGGGCGAGACCGGCTTCTTCACCGAGTCCACCCCCTATTCCCCCCACTCGCCCTACTCGGCCAGCAAGGCCTCCAGTGACCACCTGGTCCGCGCTTGGCACGACACCTACGGTCTGCCCACCCTCATCACCAACTGCTCAAACAACTACGGCCCTTACCACTTCCCCGAGAAGCTCATCCCGCTCATCATCCTCAACTGCCTGGAGGGCAAGCCGCTTCCGGTCTACGGCACGGGCGCGAACGTGCGCGACTGGCTCTACGTCGACGACCACGCCCGGGCCCTCCTGCTCGTCAATCAGCAGGGCGCCCCCGGCGAGACCTATAACGTCGGCGGCCACAACGAGCGCACCAACCTTCAGGTGGTCCAGACCATCTGCGCCATCCTCGATGAGCTCCGCCCACAGGCCAATGGCAAGCCCTACGCCGAGCTCATCACCTACGTGGCCGACCGCCCCGGCCACGACCTGCGCTACGCCATCGACCCCGACAAGCTCATCAACGGCCTGGGCTGGCAACCGCGCGAGACCTTCGAGACCGGCATCCGCAAGACCGTTCAGTGGTATCTCGACAACGATTGGTGGTGGCGCCCCATCCACGAAGGCCGCTACACCGGCCAACGCCTCGGCACGAATGGGTGAGGGGCGGCTCGCGGTTAGCGTAGCGCGCTGGGCAAGAGCGGCAGGAGTTCGCGTAGGCGCTGGGCCTGCGCGCGGGGGCAGATGAGCGTAGCCTGCGGGGTGTGAATGACGGCGAGATCGCGAACGCCCAGCAGGGCTGTTGTGCGAGTGTCCGCCGCCGAGGCCACCAGGCAGCCGGAGGCATCTAGCGTGACGGCCGGCGCAAGGAGGATATTGCCCTGCGCGTCGGCCGGGAAGTGGCGGGCAAAGGCCTCCAGGGAGCCCACATCGTCCCACCCCAAGTCCGCGTGAGCCACGAGAATGTCCTGGCATTGTTCCATCACCGCCACATCGAAGGAGCGCTTGGGGAGCGTGGGATAGAGCGCCTTGGCGGCCTCCGGGTGGTCAATGAGGGGCAGATACTCGGGCGCATAGCGGCGGAAGGCCTCGCGAAAGGTGGCGACCTGCGCCACAAAGATGCCGACATTCCACAGGTAGCGGCCCGTGGTCAAATAGGCCCGCGCGGTCACTTCATCCGGTTTCTCGACGAAGCGGCGGACCTGAAAGAGGCGCGTCTGGCAGCCCTCGGGGGGCGGCACGGCTTCGCCGCAGGCCAGGTAGCCATAACCGGTGGCCGGGAAGGTGGGCTCAGCTCCCAAGGTTGCAATCGCCGGGCGCTCGGCCACTGCCCGGGCCGCGTCCGCCAAAGCCGCCCGAAAGGCCTCGGGGCGCGTTATTACGTGGTCGGCCGGCAGGAGCGCCAAGACCGCAGTGGGGTCTCGGCGCAGCAGGTGACCGCAGGCGAGCGCGACTGCGGCGGCGGTATTGCGGGCGCACGGTTCGCAGAGAATCTGCTCCGGGGGCAACTCGCCCAGGAGTTCGGCCGTCGGCTCGCGCAGTTCCCCCAGGGTGACGACCGCACAGTGCTCAGGCGGCACCAGCCCCGAAAGTCGCCGAAAGGTCTGCACGAGTAAGGGCTCGCCGCCAAAGAGGTCGAGGAATTGCTTGGGCCGGGCGCTGACCGAGAGGGGCCACAGACGCTCGCCCTGACCGCCGGCCAGGATGGACGCATAGAGCGGCACGGACTTCGCCATCCCCGGGGCCTCAAAGGATGAGCATACAGTCGCCGTAGGAGAAGAAGCGGTAGCGCTCGCGGACCGCCTCGCGGTAGGCCTCCAGGATGCGCTCACGTCCGGCCAGGGCCGAGACCATCATAATGAGCGTCGACTGCGGCAGGTGGAAGTTGGTGAGCATTGCGTCCACGGCACGGAAGGCGTAGGGCGGATAGATAAAGGCGGTGCTCGAGCCGTGCGTGGCCACAATCTTGCCATCGTTCAACGCGGCCACCGTCTCCAACGTCCGCACCGAGGTCGAACCCACGGCCACGATGCGCCCGCCGTTGGCGCGCGTTTCGGCAATGGCCCGGGCCGTCTCCTCGCTCACCACGTAGGTCTCCGGATCCATCTTGTGCTCTTCCACCCGCTCGGCCTTGACTGGCTTGAAGGTCCCCGGGCCAACGTGCAGGGTGACGAAAGCGCGGCGGACGCCCTTGGCCTCGAGCGCGGCAAAGATGGCCTCGGTGAAGTGGAGCCCGGCGGTGGGCGCGGCCACGGCCCCGACCTCCTTGGCGTAGATGGTCTGATAGCGCTCGCGGTCGAGCCGCGCCATTGCCGGGTCGTCCTTATCGCGGTGGATGTAGGGCGGCACCGGCGTCAGCCCGTGCCGCTCGAGGAGCGCCATCAAAGGCTCGCCGCACCGAAAGCAGACGGCCGAGTTGCCCTCTTCGTCCTTATCCAGCACCTCGGCGCGAATGGTTCCGCCGCCACAGAGGATGGTATGCCCCACGCGGGCCTTGCGCCCGCTGCCGCACATACACCGCCAGACGCAGCACCACGTCTCGCCATCCCGGCGTTCCTGCTCCAGACAGTTGAGCAAAAGCAATTCGGCCGCGCCCCCAGTGTCCTCCCACGTGCCGAGCACCCGCGCCGGAAAGACGCGCGTGTTGTTGAGCACCAGGAGGTCCCCCGCGCGCAGGTAGTCGACGATGTCGGCAATATGACGGTGCTCGATGCCCGGCTTTGCGCGGTCGAGCACCATCATCCGCGAGGTGCCGCGCACCTCCGGGGGCACCTGGGCAATCAGCTCTTCGGGCAAGGGATAATCAAAGTCTGCTGTCAGCATACAGTCTCTCTACTTCAAGGGGAACGCCTGAGCGCGCTTATGCCACGCCTCCTTCCACCGGCGGGCGGCCTCCTCTCCGGCTTCTGCGTGCAGATAGTCCGCGAACCACGCTGCGGCCTGCGAGTGGTGAGGATAGTCGGCCAGACACGCCAGGATGTCTTCGACCGGGGGCTTGGGCTCGTGCTCAAAGAGGAAGCGCCAGATGGCCGGTTGCTTCGGGTCGCTCACCAGCCAATCGCGCGCCGTCGCAACGGCCTTGGGCTGATCCTGCTCGGCAATCTTCTCGAGCACGCGCACACGCAGTGTCTCGGCAAAGTAGGGCATCTCGGCCATCCGCTCGCGGAAGGAGAAGCCGGTCACGAACTGCTCGGCCGCCTCCAAGTCGCCCTGCGCCAGGCAGTCATTCACGTAGAAGAGGGCGTAGGCGAAGTGGCCATCGCGCGAGAAAAAGGAGAGGATTCGGTCGCGCAGACGGTCGCGGTTGACCCCGTAGCGCGTGTTGTAAATCTGCGTGAGGGCGCTGTTCTCCTTGAGCGTCTGGCGATAGGTTTGGTAGAGCGCGCGCGAGGCCTCCGTCAGCGGATAGGCCAAGAGATAGAGCTCCAGCTCCTCGGGCTGCGCCGGCACGTGCTGAAGATGATACGCGCCCGCAGCCTCTCCCGCCGCCAGCAACGCCGCCAAACGCTCCTGCGCCGAAAGCACCTGCGGGTTCTCCTCATAGACCTTGCAGAGCGCGGACAACATCGAGTCGCGGTTGCCCGACTCCAACTGCCCCATCCGCCGGGCCGACCGAAAGGCCGCATTGCGCACCGGCCCGTATTTCGCCTCGAAGGCCGCTGCCTGGCGCGGTGATGGCTCCTGCAACCACGGTTCGCGCTCGAGAAGCGCCACCCCTGCCACGCGCTCGGTCTG
>CAMGJH010000139.1 GCA_946056345.1 uncultured Lentisphaeraceae bacterium
CGTAGACGCGGACGCGGTAGGTGCCCTCGAGCCAGCCGCGGCCCTTGAGCTGCAGGTTAGCCGAGGCGCGGGCCCCGGGCGTGCAAGTCAGTTGCCCGAGGGTGGCGGCCAGCTCCCAGGTGCCGTTGGACAGTTGCTCTTCGAGGGTGAGGTCGACCATCACCGCGTCAGAGGGGGTGAAGGAGACGGAGAAGCTGTCGGCCGCCAGGATTGCGCCCTCGGCGCCGGTGGAGACGGCGATGGTCTCTTCCTTCTCGGCGCTCTTGACGCGGAAGAGCGAGGAGTAGGCGAAGACGGTCTCCGGCGCGGCATCGGAGGAGACGCGGATGGTGTAGCCGCGGCCGACATCTGTCTCGCCAGGCGTCCAGACGGTGTAGCGGTTACCCTCGACCTTGGGCGTGAGGGTCTTGAGCTCGGTGTCCAGGTCGCCGCGCTTGAGGAGTGTGAAGGTGAGGGCTGGGGCGTTCTCGGCGGTGACGGTGAGGGTGATGGGCGTGCCGGCCTCGATGGCGGTGCTCTCCATTGGGGCGAGGGAGATGTAGCCAGCCGAGCTATCGAGCGCGCGCTCGAGGTTGACGCGCCCGCCGCTCTGGCAGTAGCCCAGGAGCGTGTCCTTCACGTCGGCCGTTGCCATCAGGCGCTGCTTGATCTCGAGGGGCGACCAGGAGGGGTTGCGCTCCCAGAGCATCGCGGCGCAGGCGGCGACCATCGGCGTGGCCATCGAGGTGCCGGACCACTTTTCGTAGGTGGCCGGGCCATCGCGGGTGCAGGAGAGGATGTTCGCGCCGGGGGCGGCGATGTCGCAGGTCGTCGCGCCATAGGAGGTGGACCAGACGTGCGCGCCCTCGCCCTCCTCGCTGTTGCCGGCGATGACCGGGCGGTCGGCCTTGTCCGAGGCGATGACCGTGAGGATATTCTCGCAATCGTAGGAGGAAGGGTAGGTGGGGAGGCGGTCGTTATCGTTGCCGTCGTTGCCGGCGGCGATGACCAGCAGGGTGCCGGCGCGGCCGAGGTCGGTGATGAGCGCGTAGTCGCCCGCGTCGAAGACGCCCACGCCCGGGGAGGTGCCGAAGGAGCAGCTGAGCACCTTGATGCCGTTCTCCAGCGCGTACTGGTAGCCGGCGCGGATGTCGTCGCCCTCCTGCCAGTAGGAGATCGGTCCGCGCAGCGAGGTGAGGTTGGCCACCTGCCCGACGCCGGCGATGCCCTTGCCGTTGTTGGAATCCGCGCCCATAATGCCCAGACAGTGCGAGCCGTGGCCGTGGTGGTCCTCCGGGTCGGCCGAGGAATTGAGCACGCTCACACGCTCGCGGACATTCTCCTGGAGGTCCTCGTGCTCCAGGTGCACGCCGGTGTCATAGACCGCGCAGGGGATGGAAGGATAGCCCAAGAAGCCTTGCGTCCAGACCTCCGGCGCGTGGATTTGCCGCAGCCCCCACTGTTCGCCGTAGCGCGTATCGTTGGGCACGGCCGCCGGGGTGATGACCTGCGGCAGGAAGAAGCGGACCTGCTCGTGGGTGGCGCTCTCGACGCCCAGCTCGGCGAGTTCGCCCAGCAGTTCGCACGCCTCGCGCTGTTCGTTGGGCGGGATGCGCACTTTGAGAATGCGCCCCAAGCGCCCATAGCGCGCCACAATGCCATAACCCCGCGCGCGCAGCAGCTCGAGCACCGCCTCGAGCGTCTCCTCGGTGGCGACCACGGTCACTTCGCCCAGTTGCTTGCCCTCCACGAAGATACGCGCCTCTTCGCCCTGCTCGTCGGCCTCGATGCGCTCGGTAATGCGCAGCTTGTTGCCCGAGGGCAGGGTGAGTGTGCGCTTCTCGAGCACCTCGGTCGCGCCGGGCGCACTCCCCAGCCGCGGCACTCCGGGCGTAACGCTCCGCTCAATCCGCTCCACGTCACTCTCGGCCACGGCCCCCCAGTCGATATTCTTCGCGGCAAACTGCACCTGCGCGCCGAGCACTGCCGCCAGCACCCCGCCGCAAATCGCCAACAACATCCGCACAAACCGCATCGTCCGCCCTCCCTACGCCATTCGCTCGTAGATAATCTCCCGCGCCGCCACCGGCTCGGGGCTAATCCGGAAGGCCGTCTGCGCCTCGGTGAGCACCGCCCGGGCACGCGCCTCATCGGCCGCGCAGAGCCACCCCAAGGGCGCCCCGGCCTCGACCCGCTCGCCCTGCTGCAGCAGTCCGTCCAGACCGGCCGCGTAGTCGATGGGGTCTGAAACCGCCTGGCGCCCGGCCCCCAACTTGAGCGCCACGCGCCCAATCGCCCGCGCGTCGACCTGCGCCACCCAGCCGCTCGCCGGGGCGACAATCGGCACACGCGCAGCCGCTTCCGGCAACCCGGCCGCCAAGTCGCCCCCCTGGGCGGCGACCATCTCGCGGAACTTCGCCTCCGCCGCACCGCTCGCAAGGGCCGCCTCGGCCGCCGCTTGCGCGGCCTCCAGGGAGGGGTACAGCCCGGCGGCAACGGCCATCTCGGCCGCTTCGCGCACGGTGAGCGCGCGGACATCCTCGGGGCCGCGCCCCTGCAAAATCTCAAGGCTCTCGCGCACCTCCAACGCGTTGCCCACGGTCCGCCCCAGGGGCTGGTCCATATTCGTAAGGAGGGCCACGCAGGTCCGCCCGAGGCGCCGCCCGGTGGCAATGAGGCTCTGAGCGAGCTCGCGCGCCCGATCGCGCGTCTCCATAAAGGCCCCGGTGCCGACCTTGACATCGAAGAGGAGCGTCTGCGCGCCCTCGGCGAGCTTCTTGCTCATAATCGAGGCGGTAATCAGCGGAATGCTCGGCACCGTGGCCGTGACATCGCGCAGCGCGTAGAGGCGGCGGTCTGCCGGGGCGAGGGAATCGGTCTGCCCCACCATACAGCAGCCGACCGCGCCGGTCAGTCGTTGGAACTCAGCGGTGGAGAGGCGGACGTTGAAGCCGCGGATGCTCTCGAGCTTATCGAGCGTGCCGCCGGTGAGGCCCAGTCCGCGCCCGGAAATCATCGGCACGGCCAGCCCCATCGCCGCGCAGAGGGGCGCCAGGGGGATGGAGATCTTGTCGCCAATGCCGCCGGTGGAGTGCTTGTCGGCCGTCGGGCGCGGCAGGTTGAAGGTGAGGCACTCGCCCGAGCGCATCATCGCGTCGGTCAGCACCGCCGTCTCCTCCGCCGTCAACCCGCGCAGATAGACCGCCATCAGCCAGGCGGCAATCTGGTAATCGGGCAGCGACCCATCGGCCACGCCGCGCACCCATTCGCGCAACTCGCCCTCGGGGTGGGCCTGCCCCTCCCGCTTCGTCTCAATAAACCACTGTGGAACCATCGCTCATCTCCTCTCAACAGGGCCTATTTTACACCATTTGCGCGTGGTGTGCACGCCTCCCCGAAAAGACGCTGGGCGCGGCTCTCACCGCGCCCAGGGCGTTTGCAGCACAGCGTGTGCGCCTTACTCGGCCGAAGCGGTCCGGCGCGTACGCTTGGGGGCCGCCGGGGTCGGGGCCAGGGTGGCCTTCATCGTCGGCGTGTCGGTGGTCGGCTGCGGGGCGGGCGGGATGACCTGCGGCTCAGTGGTGGTCACGGTCTGCTTGGGGGCCGTGGACTCGCCGGCGCGGTACTTGGCGCGGCACTCGGAGCAGTAGAAGAAGTCCTTATCCCAGGTGGTTTCCTCTTCCTTGCCGCAGTTATCGCAGACGCGGACGCGGCGGGCGCGCTTGGCGCGGCACTCCGAGCAGTAGAACTCTTCGCCGCCCCAGGTGGTCTCCTCTTCCTTGCCGCAATTCATACACAATCGCGTCTGCATATTGCGCTGGAGGCGGAAGTCGCTGGCGTGCTCATCCATAAAGATGTGCGGGAAGTCGAAGCACCGGGTGGCCGTGACCAGGGCCTTGCTGGAGATGACGTGGCCGCGCACGGCATTCATCGCCACCAACTGTACGCGCTTACCCAGCTGGCGAATGCGCCGCAGCACCGGCACGTAGTCGGCATCGCCGCCGACCAGGACCGCCACATCGAACGCGCCTGGGATCGTGGCCAGATAGGTCATCTCCGAGGCCAGGTTGGCGTTGACCCACTTATTGTCGGGCATCGCGGTCGGCTCTTTGCGGAAGTCGATTTCCATCACATCCATCTCATAGCCGCACTGTTCGCCGAGGAACTCGTAGAAGACCTTCTGCTTGGCCGGGTTATAGCCCACCTTGTTGACGGGGATGGTGCCGTAGTAGCACGTGCGGACCACATCTACCTCTTGCCCGCTAATCTCGGCGAGGGACTGAGCGATAATGTCGGGAATCCGCTTGTAATCGATCTCGAAACCCTTTTCGCCCAACTTGTCAAAGATCG
>CAMGJH010000140.1 GCA_946056345.1 uncultured Lentisphaeraceae bacterium
CGGGGACCCGGAGACGGAGGTGGTGCTGCCGAGCGTGGCCTCGGACCTGCTGCCGGTCTTGCTGGCCTGCGCTGAGGGGCGGCTCGCGCCGGGGATGGTGAAGATGCGCCCGGAGGCCGCCGTGACGGTGGTGATGGCCGCGCCCGGCTACCCGGGGAGTTATCCCAAGGGGCTGGTCATTAGCGGGTTGGACGCGGCCGAGGCGGCCGGGTGCACGGTCTTCCACGCGGGCACCGCCCTGCGCGAGGGGCAGGTGGTCACCGCCGGTGGGCGCGTGCTCACGGTGACGGCCTTTGGGGCGGACCTGCGCGCGGCCGTGGCGAAGGCGTATGAGGGCGTGGGGCAGATTGCCTTTGAGGGCGCGCACTACCGCCGCGATATCGCCGCCAAGGCCTTCAAGTATCTCAAGTAAGCGGAGAGGAGCACAGACGATGGACAAGCCGTTGGTTGGCATCATTATGGGAAGCGACTCGGATTGGAGCGCGATGCAGCGCTGCGTCGAGACGCTCAAGCAGTTCGGCGTGGCCTTCGAGGCGCACGTGATGAGCGCCCACCGCACCCCCGAGCGCGCCGCCACATACGCCGCGCAGGCCGAGGAGCGCGGGCTCAAGGTGCTCATCTGCGCTGCCGGGATGGCCGCGCACTTGGCCGGGGTCATCGCCGGGCACACCACGCTCCCGGTCATTGGCGTGCCGATGAAGGGCGGGGCGATGGATGGGCTCGATGCGCTCCTAGCCACCGTGCAGATGCCTGGCGGGATCCCTGTGGCCACCGTGGCTCTGGGGAACGCCGGAGCCACGAATGCCGCCGTGCTGGCCGTGCAGATGCTCGCGCTCTCCGACGCGGGGCTCCGCGCCAAACTCCACGCGCAGAAGTCCGCGATGGAGGCCAAGGTGGCCGAGGCCGACGCCAAGTTGCAGACCTTGCTGTAAGGGTTGGGCGGTGGTCGAGGTGCTGCGCAAGCGCGTAGGCTGGTGGCGGAGTGCGCGTTGGGGGCTGCTGGCGGTGGCGGTGCTCTGCGCCGGGTTGCTCCGCGCCACGCTCTCCTTCAGCAATGCCTACGCTTCGCCGCGGACCAATGAGCGGGCCGTACGCAAGCGGACCGACTATATCATTCTGCACACCACCGAGGCCGAGGCTGGCTCCGCGCTGCGCAAGCTCAGCCGTAATGGCGAGGCGCACTACTGCGTGGACCGCTCCGGCCGCGTCTACCGCATTGTCAATCGCACGCGCGTGGCCTACCATTGCGGCACCTCGATGTGGATGGGAACGCGCAACCTCGACGAATGCTCGATTGGCATTGAGGTGGTGGGCTATCACGACCGCGCCCTCACCTTGGCCCAATACAAGGCCTTGCGCGAGCTGGTCACCCTGTTGCAGAAGCTTTACGGCGTTAAGGACGCGAACGTGATGCCCCACGCGCAGGTGGCTTACGGAACGCCTAACCGTTGGCACCCCAAGAACCATCGCGGCCGGAAGCGCTGCGGAATGGGCTACGCCACCCCCGAGGTGCGCGACCTGCTGGGGCTCAAGGAGCGCTGGCTCGTCGACCCGGATGTCAAGGCGCGGCGGCTGGTGGTGGGTGACGACTTCCTCGCCAAGCTCCTCTACGCCAAGCGCGGGGCCGGGCTCCTGCCCTACAAGCTACCTACGGCTAAGGCCAAGACTGCCCAGGCGAAGTCCGCGCCCGCCCCGAAGGCCGCCCCGGCCGAGGCTGAACAGCCGCGCGGCGGGGTCATTGCCAAGGGCCGCTCGGCCTGGGATATTGCGCGCGATGCCTACAACGCCGCCTCCACCCTCTACATCTTCCCAGATGGCCGCCGCCTGACGGGCGACAAGATCCGCGATTGGGAGTCTATTGTTGCCGGCACCCGCGTGGAGCTCAGCGATGCGGGCGATGGCGCAAGCGCGGTGCAGTCGCTCGGCACCGGGCAGCACCCGCGCCAGTTGGTGGGCGATGCGGCCACCGCCGCCGACACGTGGTATATTCGCCCGACCGGCGGGCGCGTGCAGGGCTCGGCCCTGACGGCCGCGCAACTGGCCGCGCTTCCGGCCGAGACCAAGATCCTCGTGGGCTACGCCCAGGGCGGGCCGGTGACGAGCAAGCGCCTGCCTTCGCAGATTTGCCCGACCCGTTGGGACGCGCCCGACACCTACTATCTCCTCCCCGGTCGCCCGCTGCGCCCCGCTAGTCAGGTGGATATGCGCCGCGTCCCGGCCGGCACCTACATCTTTTACCGCGATTGATTGGATGACTATGCGCCTCTTCTGCCTCTGTTCTCTCTTCCCGCTCTGGCTCGCCGCCGCCACGCCCGTCGGCTGGGGCGTCATCTCGGTCTACGAAGCGCCCGCCTACGACAAGACCGGCGCGGCGGTTGCCCCCCTCAAAGGCGGTGTCTGCTTCGACATCCTTAAGGAGATCACCGCCAACAAGGCTCCGGCTTACTACATCGCGCTGACCGAAGACCAGGCCAAACGTTGCGTCATCACAGCGGCCGATGCCAAGGCCTTCCGCGAGTTCCCCGCCGAGGGCGACGCCAAGGGGCTTGAAGGCATACGCATGCTCCAGAAGGCGCTTTCGGAGTATTACACCACCTTGGCGATGCGCCAGGCAATGGTGGAGCGCGTGAGAGCGCAGTACTTGGCCCAATCCCCCGTCAAGCGCTTGGCCGATGCGCGCCAGGAGCTCGCTACTATCCCCGCCAAAGACCGCGCTGCTGCCGACGCCCAAGCCAAGGCCAAGAGCAATGCCGAGCGCCTGAAGTATCAGGATCTTCGGAAGGAATTGCGCTTCCGCGCCACCGGCCTGCAGCAGGAGATTAAGCGCCTCGAGGCCACCGCCGAAGCCTGGGAGGCCGAGCATCCCTTCGATGACTCCGCCATCCGTAAAAAGGCCGTCTGGAAGCGCCTAACCCAGCGCCTGCGTGAGATGGAGTCCGCCCTCGCCCCCTACGGCGTCACCCCGGCGGCTGACTAAGTTCCGCGCCTGCCATTCTAAACTCAAAGCGCCCTTGCTTGGTGAAGCGAGGGCGCTTTTGTTTTTGCCGAGGGGGCTGAGGTTATTCGCCTTTGGGGACGAGCACGGCCTGCATAAAGGGCTGCGGCGTTTCTGTGGCCGGCAGGGTCAAGGTGGCGCGGCCGGCACCATCGATGGAGAGGGGAACGGTGAGCGCTTCGGTGCCGGAGATGCCATCAAGTGCGGCGGCGCGGCGGACGCAGACATCAGCGTTCTTAGCGAGGGTGCTGCCCTCCGGCCCACAGACGGTCAGGGTGACGCTCCCATCGGCCGCCGGGACGATGCCGGTGATGGTCAGGGCGTAGGTGGCTTCAACGGCGGGGTTCATATCCAACAGGAAGGCGTTAAAGGCCTGCTCGGTGGTGGTCTCGGTGGGCTCAGCGGAGGTAGCCAACAAGAGCGGTTCGCCGCTAGCGGAGCGGACAAGATATTTGGCGAGGTCGACATCATAGGTGCGGGCCCAATCGGCATAGAGTTCGAAACGCGCACCACTGGTGGTCACAAAGGGGGCGAAACTGCCGAGCAAGTAGGTGTTGGCGAGGGAGGGACCGGCCTCAATCTGGCGGTTTGCCTCCAACCACGCGCTGTAGAAGGCCCCGGCCGTGGCGGAGAAGCCGAGCTGCTGTAGGCTGTCGAGGCCTTCCGTCAAGAGATTTTCATCTCCCTTCGCCGCGGCGGCATTGTCGAAGGCGTAGAGCCACTCGCATTTGTCGTCCTGTTCCAAAGACGAAAAGTCGAAGGCGTAGCTACCAGTTTTCTTAATGCACCAACGATAACCGCGGCCCTTGGTTAGGCAAACTTCCTCGCTGCCATCAACCGCGTTGCGCGCAAAGATACGGAAAGCCCGAGTCGTCGGCTCATCGTCCGAGTTGCGGAAGGTGCGGAACTCAATGCGGATGATGACTGCGCCGCCGCCGAGTTCGGCGTAGGTGTAATCGCTCCGACAAAAGTCGAAGTTCAGGCTTTCGGGGGTGCCTGTGCCGGGCGCCGAGGGGGTGCCGCTCATCACGCGCGAGATGTAGAAGTAGCCATCTTGGAGGACGCAGACACCGAGCTTCGCGGCCTGGTGTTTCGGAATCCCTCCGTCTTCCGGCTGACGTTCTGCGTAAGAGGGATACATCTCCTTCAGCGAGTCGACGGTCGGGGGCTCATCGGAGGGGACGAACTTGACTTTGGCGTAGAGATTGTCGACGCGGAAGCGGAAGCGGCCTGTGGCGGTGGAGGCTGGGACCAGCGGGAGGGGGGCGGAGCCTCCGGTGTCGCGGATGCCCAGGGTGAGGTAGGCGTTCTCGTCATCGGCCAAGTCG
>CAMGJH010000141.1 GCA_946056345.1 uncultured Lentisphaeraceae bacterium
GAGATGCGCTGAGCGAGCATTGCGTTGGCGGCGAGTTTGGAGAGTTCGCTGGACCAGACATTCGTGGTGAGGATGCGCTCGCGGGGGACCCACGCGGCGTAGACCTCGGCCAAGGCGGCCACGGCGGCCCGGCCGGCGGGCGTTTCGGGTCCGCCAATGAGCACGCGGTCGGGGTAAAGGAGGTCCTCAATGGCCGAGCCTTCGGCCAGGAACTCGGGGTTGGAGAGAACGGTGAAGGTGTGTTCCGGGTGGGTGTGCAGGACGGCGGCCATCGCGTCGGCCGTGCGCACCGGCAGGGTCGACTTCTCGATGACCACCTTGTCGCCATTGGCCTCGGCGGCGATGGTGCGTGCGGCCGCCTCCCAGAACTGCAGGTCCGAGGCGTAGCCCGCCCCTTCGCCGAAGGTCTTGGTTGGCGTATTCACGCCCACGAAGATGAGGTCGCAACGCCGAATGGCCCCGGCAATGTCCGTCGAGAAGAAGAGGTTGCGCCCGCGGCAGGCGAGCACAACCTCCTTCAAGCCCGGCTCGTAGACCGGGAGTTCCTCGGAGTTCCAGGCGGCGATCTTCGCTTCGTCGCAGTCCACCACCCACACCTGGCGCTCGGGGCACATCTTGGCAATAACGGCCATCGTGGGGCCGCCGATGTACCCAGCGCCGATGCAGGCGATATCGCCAGCCATCTTACTTGAAGCCTTCGGGGCGGCGCGACTGGATGAGCTTGGTGGCATCCTCGGGGGTGTTGATGGCGCAGGGGCCGGCCACGCAGCCGCCCGGGCAGACCATCACTTCGATGATGTCCGCCGGAGCCTTCTTGGTCTTGGCGAAGACGCGCAGGAGGGCGATGTTCTTCTTGTTGAGGCCGTTGATCTTGAAGACCGTCGGGGTGGGAACGCCTTCGGGCAGATAGTGGGCCACAGCGTTGGCCACGCCGCCGCTGATGGCGAACTCGGCGCCATACTGGGTGCCGGAGAGCTCGGGCTCGCTGGCTTCCAGGTCGTCAAGCTGAATGTTCTCGGCCATCAACCAGGCGCCAATCTCCTCGGCGGTGATGACGTAGTCGGGCGAGCCGTGCTTGTGGGCCTCGGTACGCTTGGCCATGCACGGGCCGATGAAGACGGTCACCGCGTCCGGGTGGTCGGCCTTCGCGCGCTTATCGGTGTAGGCCATCGGCGTGGGGGTGGAGGAGACGTAGGGCTTGAGCTCGGGGATGTGGCGCTCAACGCACTCAATCCACGCCGGGCAGCAGCTGGTGGTCATAAAGGGCGCGCCCTCGGCCTTGCGCTCGGCCCACTCGGCGGCCTCGGCAATGGCGGTGTCATCGCCGCCGCGGGCCACTTCGTAGACCGCCGAGAAGCCGACTTGGCGCAGGGCGGTGTAGAGCTTGCCGGGCTCGGTGGGGAAGAAGCCATTGATGGCGGGGGCGACCAGGGCGATAACCTTCTTACCCTCGGCGATGGCGCGGACCACGTGGGCCACCTGGTTGCTCTGCATAATGGCCGCGAAGGGGCAGGCCTTGATGCACTTGCCGCAGCGGATGCACTTCTCGTGGTCAACGGTCACGCGGCCGTCGTCGGTCTTGCCGATGGCGCCCACGGGGCAGGCGTCGGCACAGGCCAGAGGCACCTGGATGATGGCGTGGTAGCGGCAGACCTCGGCGCACTTGCCGCAGTTGATGCACAGTTCGTGGGAGATACGCGCGCGGCCGTTGCGCACTTGGATGGCCTTGCGCGGGCAGATGTTGGTGCAGGGGCGGGCCAAGCAGCCGCGGCACATATTCGTGACCATAATCTGCGATTCCATACACGCCGAGCAGGCGTCCGGGAAGATGGTCAGGAAGGGATCTGCAGCCGGGGGATTGTCCTTCAGATCCTCGGCGTAGGATTGGAGCGTCTTGAGCTCGTCGGTCTCATCCTCCACCCGGAAGCCGAGGGCGGACATACAGCGATAACGCAGGGCCGCGCGGTCCTTGTAGATGCAGCAGCGCGAGAAGGGCTGCCCCTTCGGGCGCATCTTGATCGGAATCCGGTCAATGTCGCCATAGGTTCCGGCCTTGACAGCCTTAATCACATAGGCCAGCACCTCGCGCCGCAGGCGGTCGGCTTCGCTAATCATCGGGATAGCCATAACACTTCCTCTCTTTGTCCGCGTTCCAAATTACTGCTCAAGGGCCGCACGAATGGCCGAGAGAATCTTCCCCTCGTCCGCTTCGGCGATAATCTCGCCATTCACCCGCACAAAGGGCGCGCGCCCGAACTGCTCGGCCTTCTGGCAAGCCCCGGTGCAGCGCATTCCCTTCACGGTCACGCGGCTCTTCCACTCTTCCGGCAGACGCTCCGCGATGCCGGCCAATTGGGCGCTGCCCATTACATAGCAGGTGGTGCCCATACAGATTTCAACGGTCACTGTTGCGCTCATGTCTCTCTCCATCAAAACGGTGATACAACGCCCGCATTATAGCAGAAAAGTCGGAAGGGTGCAGAAAGATTTCTTGGTATCGATAGACGGGAAAACTCGCCGCGCTTCGCGCGCCTCGCGATAGACGGGAGGCGCGGCGAGCCGCGACGGGTAAACCCTGGTCCTTGGGCCGGGCTTTCCACCTCCGGCGCCAGCATTCACGTCTATCGCCTATCGCCTATCGCCTCGCGCACCGCCTCCACGCGGTCGAGGCGCTCCCAGGGCACGGAGGTGCGGCCGAAGTGACCGTAGGTGCAGTTTTCGGAGTAGGACCAGCCCTTGGGATGGGTGAGGTCTAGGTCGCGAATGAGCGCGGCGGGGCGGAAGTCGAAGAGTTCGCCCGAGAGGAGCAGCTGCGCCAGCGCCTCCTCGCTCACCTTCCCGGTGCCATAGGTCGAGACGTTGATACTCATCGGCTTGGCCATTCCAATGGCGTAGGCCACCTGGATTTCGCACTTCTCGGCCAACCCCGCCGCAACAATCTGCTTGGCCGCGTAGCGCGCGTAGTAAGCCGCCGAGCGATCGACCTTTGAGGGATCCTTCCCCGAAAAGGCCCCGCCGCCGTGCGAGCCCACGCCGCCGTAGGTATCCACGATAATCTTGCGCCCGGTCACCCCCGAATCCCCGGCCGGACCGCCAATCACAAAGCGCCCGGTAGGGTTCAGGTGGAAGGCCGTCCGGTTCGTCAGCAGCCCCGTGGGCGCAAGCACCTCGCGAATGACCGCTTCGAGCCCCGCGTGGATGGTCTCTTCGCTCACCTCCCGCGTCTGGTGCGAGCAGACCACCGAGGTAATCTCCTGGGGCTTGCCGCCCTCATAAAGCACCGAGACCTGCGCCTTGGAGTCCGGCCGCAGCCACTCGATCGCCCCGCTGTGGCGCAGTTCGGCCAGGCGCGCGAGAATGCGGTGCGAGCAGACCACCGGCAGGGGCAGAAACTCGGGCGTCTCGTTGGTGGCGTAGCCATACATCATCCCCTGGTCGCCCGCGCCCTGCTCCTCCGGGTCGGCCCGGCTGACCCCCTGGTCGATGTCCGGCGACTGCGCGTGCAGGTTATTGATATAGGTAAAGTCCTGCCAGCAGAAGCCGTCGGCCGGATTGTCATAGCCCACGCGCCGGATGACCTCCTGCGCAATGGCCTTCGTGTTCAATGTCTCAAAGCCCCGGCAAGTAATCTCGCCCAGGTTCACCACCAGATTCTTCCCGCAGGCCGTCTCGCACGCCACATGCGCGCGATCATCCAAGGCCAGGCACGCATCCAAAATCGCGTCCGAGACGGCGTCGGCCACCTTGTCGGGATGCCCCTCCGAAACCGATTCCGAGGTGTAAACGTGCCGTGTCAACAACTTGCTCATAGTGTCCTTTCAGGACCGCAAAGCCCCCCAAAAGAAAACGACAGACCGTGCACTCGCACGTCCTGCCGCTGCCATGGGGAAACTCCCGGTGCCTCCATTTTAGCGTGCAGTTCCAAGACGTCTGCGTCCGCAAGCCGGAGCGCTTTCCAAATCAACGCAAACGTGCCGCAAATGATAGCACATCGCCACCCAAAAGCAAAGCCTTTTCGCGGGGAACCCGCCAGAGGTTAACTGTTAACGGTCAGCGGACAGCGCACGTATCGCGACGGGGGGCCGCTGGGCCGAGAGGATATAGCCATTATAAATAACGCGCACGCGCGCACGCGCGCGAGGCGGGTCGCTGTGCTCGCCAGCGGTTAGCCGTTAGCTGTTAGCGATTAGCGCGCGTGCCGCGACGGAGAACTTTGCGGAAACAACCGTGCAACAACAGCTCCCGTGCCAACCGTGCCAAAAAAGTGACAGGCCCGGGTTCGGGGTCAACC
>CAMGJH010000142.1 GCA_946056345.1 uncultured Lentisphaeraceae bacterium
CCCCGGCCCCCAACCCCACGCGCAGACGGACCTCGGCAAAGGGCGCACGGTCGAGTCCCGCCACGAAGGCCTCGGCGCACGCTTGGGCCTGGACACTATCGGCCGCCGAGGCGACCGCCTGAATTTCCCCCGAGCCGCGCGCGGTCACCGCCGCCGGCAGCGCGCCGTGCTCCCCGCCGACCAACGCCAGGAGCGAGGTTTCAAAGGTCGGCCGGCGCACCCACACGGTGGCGAGCATGGCCAGAGCCAAGAGGATCAGGGGGAAGAGCCGCTTCATTCGTTCGGCGCAGTTCCAGGGGTGTTAAGTGGCCACAGACGATGTGTGGCGCGGCCAAGTTCGGTGAAATGCAGGTGGATGCGCGTGCCATCCGGTGCGAGGAGTTCGGCCTCGGTAAGCGTCTCGCCGCCGGAGAGGCGGACTTCCTCGAAGAGGCGCCGGGCTTGGCGGATGGGGATCAAGCGCAGAGACCACTGCCCCTCGGGGGCGGGGAGAGGTTCGACGGCACTGACTAGGTCATCAAAGGCGGTCTCTTCTCCGCGGGCGAAGGCAGCGGTCAAGGAACTTATGCGTGCGTAGTGGGGGAGGTCATCGGCTGTTTTGGTGGAGGTGCCTTGCGCGGTGGTGAAGGCCATTGCGCCGGCGGTGATGGTGATCGTGTGCAGGAAGGGCGCTTCTGTGCGCCAACAGATGCCGCGATCTCGGTCGCACGAAACGGTGCCGCGGCTTTTGAGTGGGCGCTTGAGGGCGGGGGAGCGCTTCTCCATCGTCCAACTGGCATCGGCATCAAGGGCGCGGCGCAGGGCCACGCGGCAAGCCTCGGCAGGTTCCGCCGCCCGACCGAGCGAGAGGAGCAGCGCGGCCGCGAGGAGGAGCAGCGGGCGAAAGCGGCGGAGGAGAGGGCGAGTCATAGCGGGACCTTTCGGGGGACGGGGCGGCGGCTTAGGCCCAGTCGGTGGCATCGAGGCGCGCGAGGAAGCCTTCGGGCAGTTCAAAGAGGAGTTCGCGCGAGGTGAGGCCGATGGCGGCCTGGCGCGTGGTGGCCTTGAGGCAGAGCGCGCCGCTCTCGGCATCGAGCACGCGGTAGTGCAGCACCATCAGGTTGCGGTTGGCGCGCTCGCGCGTCACTTGCACCGAGAGACGCTGGTTGAAGAGGCAGGGGCGGATGTACTTGATGTTAAGCGAGACCACCGGCAGCAGGAAGCCCGCCGCCTCCATATCGCAATAGGTCAGCCCCTGTGCCTCGAAGTAGGCACAGCGCGCCTCCTCAAGATACTTGACGTAGTTGCCGTGGTAGACCACGCGCATACTATCCACGTCGTAGAACGGTACGCGCAAGGCGTAGGCAAAGGTTTTCATTGCGCCCTCCTTCGGAAAAGCAGACGGCAGAGGCGTTCGGCTAGGAGCTTGGTGTGCAGGCGCACGAAGGCCATATTGTCGCGCACCATCCGAAAGTTCGAGACTCCGCCAGGCACATAGGCCACGCGCACCGGGAAGGGCTTGATGCGCCCCCCCGCCCAGGCCCAGCGGACGATGACCTCAATATCAAAGTCCATCCGCCGCCCGCGGATGTGCTTGGCCACCTCCAAGAGTCGCGCCAAGGGGTAGGCCCGGCAACCGCACTGGCCATCCTCCTGGCGCAGCCCGGTCTCCAGGCGGATCATCCAGCGCGTGAGGTTGCGGCCCTTCAGCCGCGCCTTGGGCACCTCCGGCCCGAAGAGGGGATAGCCCGAGTGCAGGGTCTCGGGTTCGGCGGCCGCGGCGGCAATGAGCCCCCGGGCATCTTCTAGATGATGCTGGCCGTCGGCATCGAGTTGCAGGGCGTGGGTGAACCCGGCTTCCAGGGCGGCCTGGGCCCCGGTCAGGAGCGCCGCGCCCTTGCCCCCGTTGCGCTCGCGTCGAACGATGTGCACTTCGCCCCCCGGCACCGGCGCGAAGTCGAGCGGCGGCTCGTTGCCATCATCGACCACCCAGACCGGCACACCTGTGGCGCAGAGCGCGGGCAGGAGCTTGGCCAGGGCTGCGCCGTGGCGATAGCAGGGGAGAATCCAAATGGGGCGGAAGCCGCTCACGGCTGCCTCGCAGTCAGTTTGCCCGATGCGCAGACTTCATCGCCGCGCGCCAAGGTAAAGGTAAAGTCTGCGTCCGCGCGGTCGATGTGCAGGGTGAGCCACTGGCCGGGGCGGACCACCTGGCGGAACTTCAGTTGCGTGGCTCCGCCATCGGCCAGGACCCCGAAGGTCTGGCGGATCCAGCTGCGCACGAAGATGAGCTGCGCCACGCCGGGCAGGATGGCAAAGTCGGGGAAGTGACCGGCAAAGAAGGGGTGGTCTGCCGGGAAGGCCGCGCGTAGGTCCAGGGTGTTCTCGCTCCGCGTCAGCCCTTCGATGACCGGCATCGGCCACGCGCCAGCGGCTACACGCTGAAGGTCGGCCACGGCCAACTTCCCGCGCTCGTTATAGGGTAAGGCGTGGACAAAACGGCAGCGCCGGGGCAGCGCCACGTCAGCCAATCTCGCTTGCCGCCAGACGGTGCGCAAGGTGCGCTGGAGCGCGCCGTAACCCTGCTTCAAGAGCGCCTTGCGCCCGGCCGCCGTCAACACCGCCAGCACCCAGATGCGCGTGACGCGCTCGCCAGAAGGGAAGGCAACTGCCGCTTCAATCCACGGATGATTGGCGAGGGCGGCCTCAACCTCGGGCAGGTCGACCCATTGCTCGAGCACCTTCACGCGCCGATCTTGCCGGCCCAAGAGCCGGAAACGCCGCGGATTGTCGGGCTCGAAGGCTACGCCATCGCGCAATGTCCAGGAGCCTCCTAGGCAGAAGGGGGAGCGCAGGGTAATCCCCTCGGCCGAGGGTTCAGCCTCCACGCCCTCAAATAATGTCCACAAGTCGCCCTGCGCCTGCTGGCGCCAAGCCATACTGCCGGTCTCCGTGGCACCATAGATTTCCGTGGGGCAGGCGCCGAAACAGGCGGTTGCGCGCTGGGAGAGGGGGGCAGAGAGGAGACTGCCGGAGGTGACCACTGCGCGCACCGTGGGTTGCACCTGCACGTGCAGAGGGTGGTTGAGGAACTCGGCCAGGAAGGAGGGCGTGGTGATGAGAATGATCGGCTGATCGCCGGCGGCGGCTTGCTCGGCCAGGAAACTCTCGGGGGAGGGAACCTGGCGCACCTCTGCCGGCTTCACCAGGGCCATCAGGTAGCCCAGCCAGAGCGTGCCGTACATATGCTCGGGGGAGATCGTGCTGAGCACGCGCAACTGCTCGGCATCACCAAACCACGCGGCGAAGTGCCGCGCGAGCATTGCGGCATCGGCCAGTAAGGTGGCCTCGGGCTTGGCAATCACCTTCGGGGCCCCTGTGCTGCCCGAGGTGCGAAACTCAATTTGCTTTTCCACGGCGCACACGCCTCCGAATGAACCATTCCCCAACGAACATCAGCCCCATCAACCCGTAGGCGATAGCCCCATTGTAGAGGGCCCACACCTCGGCGCTCGCCCATAGCGTGGCCACCGTCACGCCCAAATGTGCGCTCAGAAAGATTACCCACGCCCAGGTCACGCGCCGACAGTAGGCCACGCCCTGAGCGCCCAAGGGCTGCTTCTCCAACCTGCGCGCAAAGCGCTCGACCAAGGGCGTTGCCCCACGTCGCAACGACCACGCGAAGGCCCCCAGCATCACCGCTGAGATAATCACTGGATAAAAGCGTGAGAAGTAAGCCCACCGACTTGTGCGCAACAGATAAATCACCCATACCACGCCAATGCCCAGCGCGACCTTTGCCACGCCAAGCACCCCGCGCCAACGCCCGTTCTGCGCGCGCTCGCCGCCCATGTGCGTACAGGCCTTAGGCCTGCACTTCCTGTTCCTTCAACAGCCGTTCGACCACGTCAAGCACATCACCCAACGTGCGGATCTGCTTAAAATCTTCCGCCTTCACGCGAAGCCCGGTCATTCGCTGCAAGCGCACCATCAGGTCCACCGCATCGATGCTATCCAAATCCAAGTCCTGGAAAATCTGCGCTTCGGGGGTCACCGCCGCGGCATCGCACTCGAACTCATCCACCAAAATCTGCTTGATGGCCTCAAACAACTCTTCACGCGTCTTCATCTCAATTCCTTATTCTAAGGTGAGCCCGCGTTGCGCGGCAATAAAGTCAGCCAAGGTCCGTACCGAACGGAAGTGCTCGCGATTTTCCTCGGCATTCGCCTTAAACTTCACCTGAAAACGCCGCCGCAGGGCCGCGCCAATCTCCAGCGCGTCGATGCTGTCGAGCCCGACC
>CAMGJH010000143.1 GCA_946056345.1 uncultured Lentisphaeraceae bacterium
GCGGCCGGGCTTTTGGGGCGCGCTCGCGGTCGGACTCTTTTGGCTGACGCGCTCGCCGGGACTCTATCCTGGGGAGAGTGCCACCTGGACGGTGGAACTGCTCGGCGTGTGGGGCGCGTGGGGCGGCATTGAGGCCCATCCCTTGGTCTCGCCCCTCCTGCGAGCGGTGGCGGCGATGGTGCCGACGGCTTGGGGAGTGAGCGTGCTCAATGGGCTGACCGTGCTCTGCGCCGGCGTGTGCGTCTGGCTCCTCTGCCACCTGGTCCGCCGCTACTTTGCCTATGTGGTAAGCGAGCCGCGCTCGCAATTCGCCGTGGCTCCGGCGGCCAATGTTGGGACCGCCTTTGCCGGGCTGGCGATGGTGCTCTCCGGGCCCATCGTGCTAGCCTCCGGACACTGCCAGTGGCAGATCTTTGACCTGCTGCTCCTACTGATTACGGTTGCCGCCGTAGAGCGCGTGGCCCGGACGGCCAAGGTCGGGGCAATGGCCTTGGCGGCCTTCCTCTCCGGGCTCGTGGCCACCGAGGCACCGTGGCTCCTCTTGGCCGCGCCCTTCTGTCTGCTGGCCGCAGCCTTGGGTTGGTGGTGCGGGACTGAGAAGCCGCAGCCGAAGCACTTGGTGCGCGCGTGGATTGTGCCGGCGGCGATTGGTGCGGCGGCCGGGTTGGCGGCGGCGATTGACCCGGCGGTGGCGCAAGGGGGAGGGATTTGGGTGTGCGGTTGGGCCTTTGCGCAGATGCGCGTGGCTGGCGTGCTGGAATATCTGCACGAAGGATGGTTGCTGGTGGGGCTCTTTGGCGTGGTGCCCTTTGCCCTGTGCGTGCTGATGGGGCGGGAGGTCGGCGCGAACCGGCGGACTTTGGCGGGGCTGGGCACCTACCTCTCGGCGGCGGTGCTGGTCATCTGCGCGCTCTTGCCGATTAGCGTGGCGCCGGCCACTTTGGCCCGCCAGTGGCACGAGGCTCAGCCAGTGGCGCTCGCCGCAATGACGGCCTTCGCCGTGGCCTTCCTGATAGGAGCTTCGGTGCTGCTTATCCGCGTCAAGGTGCCACCGGAAGCGGCCGAGGAGCGGCGAGGGGTGCGGCAGCTTGGCGCGCTTCTGGCCTGGGGCGTGCGCCTGGGACTGGTGATTGCGCTTGGGGTGGCGATGGTTGTAACCGAACGCGAAGCTTCTGCCCTGCGTAAGGTTGCCGCCCTGCCGAGGGCGATGGCTCAGGAGATTTTGGCCGAGTGCGCAGGGCCGGAGGTTTGGTTGCTAGGCGATGGCGTCCTCGACCCTCTCCTGGCGGTGGCCGCGGCCGAGAGTGATCGACGGATTGTCTTCTTCTCGCTCGCGCAGGATAACCAGCCGCAGGCGATGGCGAAGTTGCGTCAGGCCCTGGCCGATTCCCCCTACTTTGCCGATAAGTCGGAATTGCGCGAGCAGCTCGATCGCGCCCTGGATATCGGGATGATTCCCTTTATGCAGGATTGGCTCCGCGCCGATAGCGGCAGCGAGACGCACTTCGCCACCCTCTCCTTGCCCGACCTCTGGTTTACGGGCGACCGCCTTCCCCTACCCCGCCGATGGACCTATGCCGGAGCGGCCACGCGCGAAGCGCAGGCCAAAGCCTTGGCGCAAGCGGCCACGCTCGCTGAGGTAACCGAGTCGCTTGGTGACCTCTCCGATGAAGCGCTGGAAGGTCTGTCTGGTCCGATGGTCGACTTTGCCCGCCACATTCGTCGACAGGCTGGTTTTGTGGCCAACAACACCGCCTTCTTCTTGGCGGCTGCCGGTAAGGCCGAGGAGGCCTACACCCGCTTCCGCGCAGTCTACGCCTGGGACTCGGAAAATGTCTCGGCCCTCTTCAATATCTTTGAGTTGGTCAATGGTGGGCTGCATCCTGAAATGAAGGTGTGGTGTGAGAAGGAGCTTAACGCCCTGCTCAAGAAGTTGAGCGGCCGCAAGTATAAGCTCTGGGCCCTGGCGCGCACCTATGGCTACATCCGCTCGCCCCAGCTCATCAGCGCGCTGGCCGGCAACTGGGCGATGAGCGGGCAGACCGGCGCGGCGTTGAGCGGTCTGGACCTGGCGATGGAGATGCTCGATGACGAGACGCGCGTGGGGTTGCAGGGGGCCGTCGCCGCCCTCTACACCCTCACGCCCGGCAAGCGACAGGAGGCCATTGCCCGCTACAAGGAGTTGCTCACCCATTCCACGAGCCCGCATAAGAGCCTGGAATACCTTCGTCAACTCCTGCGAATGACCATCCTCGAGGGAAATCTGGCGGAGGCTAAGACGCTCTTGGAACAGGCCGAAGCGGTTGGCGGGCAGGAGGAACTGGCCTATGAACGCGCCCTCTACCTCGCCTCCGCCGGCGATGCCGTGGGCTCGCGCATTGCCTTGGAGACCTTCCTGGCGCGCTATCCCAAGCACGCCGACGCGTTGGCGATGCTTGCCACGCTGCAAATACAGTCCGAAGAGTTCGAGGCCCTGCGCACCAACACGCTGCCCAAACTCATCACTGCCGCCGGTACAGAGGATAACTACTTCGTGCAGATCATCCTGGCGCAGCTGGCTGAACGGGAGGGGGCCCTGCCCAAGGCCCGCGCGGCCTACCTGCGTGCTCTCGCTCTCAAGCCGGAGGTCTATACGCTGCGCGAGACGGTCCTGACCATCGACATCCGCTTGAACGACAAAGCCTCCGCCGAGCAGCACGCGCGCAAGTTCCTCTATCAGGACCGCGCGATGCCGTTGGCGAATTACGTGATGGGCGCTTTGGCGTTGGGTGAGGGCGACCTCAAGCGTGCTGAGAGCTATCTCACCCTAGCCACCGCCCCCGATGCCGAGCGCCCGCTCCCTGAGGCCTTCAACGACCTGGCCGAGACCTATCGCCGTCTGGGCAAGTGGGCCGCCGCCCTCTCGGCCGCCCAGCGCGCCGCGGAGTTGGCCCCCAAACTGGCCGTTGCCCGCGAAACCGCCGCCGCCGCGCTCTTGGAGCTCGGGCGCCTGGGCGAAGCGCAGAGCGAACTCGATGCCGCCTCCGCCCTCGATGCCCAGCTCCGCGAAGGGCAGCCCAAGGACCCGCGATTCCTCATCACCCAGGCGCGGATCCATTTGGCTAACCAGTTGCCCGACCTGGCCCGCGTGGCCCTGGCCGAAGCCAAGAAGCAGTATGACTCGCTCGACAAGGGCGCCCAGGCTGAGTTCGACCGCACGGCTGCAGCCGCCGGGCTCAAGTGAGAAAGGAGGCCGTGCGATGGCCCGTTATGATAGACGCAATGCGCTCATCCTAGGTGCCGGGCGGAGCGGTCTGGCCGCTGCGCGCGTGATTTTGGAGCTGCACGGTCGGGCGACCGTGGCCGACGAGAACTGGAAGCCCGAGGCGCTGGCCGCCTTTGGCTCGGAGGGCATCTCCTGCATTCGCGCCCAGCGCGAGCACTTGCCCGATGGGAACTTCGATCTGGTCATCGTCTCCCCTGCCATTCCCCTGACGCACCCTTGGCTCATCACGGCGCGCGACCGGGGGCTGGCCATCATCTCCGAGCTAGAGTTGGCCTCGGTCTACTGGCGCGGCGAGACGATTGCCGTCACTGGGAGCAAGGGCAAGAGCTCGGTCATCAAGTGCCTGACCGATACGCTGAACCTGGCCGGGCGCCGCGCCGTCACTGCCGGGAACTATGGCATTCCCCTCTGCGAGCGGCTCTTGGAGTGCCCGGACTTCGGGGCCGGAGTCATCGCCGTCACGGAGGTCTCCTCTTTCCAGCTCGAGCACACCCGCACCTTCTCCCCGTGCGTGGCGGCCATCCTGAACATCCAGCCCGACCACCTCGACCGTCACGGCACAATGGAGGCCTACACCGCCCTCAAGCGCAAGATCTTTCAGGCGATGCAGCCGGGACCGGGCGTGGCGGCCTTCTTGCCCTGGGGCCTCTCGCCGTTGGGGATTCCGCCCGGTGTACCGCTCCTGCGATTTGGTCGCGAGGCGTGGGTGGATTGGCGCTACACGCGCGGAACCATCACCCACGGCGAAACGAAGATCGCCCTCAGCGGAGTCTTCGACAACCCGATCCTGGGGCAGGCCGCTTCGCTCATCGCTGGAATGTTGGACCAGCTGGGGCTGATGCCCGAGGAGATTGCCGCCGGCTTTGCCGCCTACCAGCCCCTGCCCCACCGCTTCCAGACCCTAGGGCAGAAGCGCGGCGTCACCTTTATTGACGACTCGAAGGCTACCAGCCTGAC
>CAMGJH010000144.1 GCA_946056345.1 uncultured Lentisphaeraceae bacterium
GACGCACGGCCAGCCCTTGCCCTGGGTGAGGTAGGCGTGGAGGGCGAGGGTGAGGTAGGCCTTGCCACAGCCGCAGTCGACGATGGTGTAGCGCGCGGGCGGCTCGGTGGGCAGCAGGGGCTCGACGGCGCGCAGCAGGGCGTTGACCTGGTCGTACTTCCCGCGCATCGAGGGCTTGAGGGCGCCACGCTCGTCGGC
The DNA here is from genome assembly GCA_946056345.1 of uncultured Lentisphaeraceae bacterium. Classification (GTDB taxonomy): domain Bacteria; phylum Verrucomicrobiota; class Kiritimatiellia; order RFP12; family DVOR01; genus Spyradenecus. The sequence goes on from CAMGJH010000144.1 coordinate 199, forward strand.
CAGGCCGAGCACGCGCAGAAGCGCGGCGGAGTCGAAGCTGGTGAGCGGCTGCTTCTTGACGCGGTCGTGGCTCGCCTCGGGCTCGGGGGTGCCGGCGGCCTCCTCCGGTTCGGCCTTGGCCTTGCCGCGGGCGACGAGGGCGCGCTCCTTCTTGGTGACGCGGATGTGGAGGTCGCCCTCGCGGGAGATGAGGTGGAGGTCGCGCTTACCGGTCTGGGAGAGGATCTCCTCGAGGCCCTTGCGGGCGGCGGCTTCGGTGAGGTTGCGGACCTGGGTGCGGCCGTCGTCGACCATCTCGGCTTGGAGGAAGGTTTCGCCCTTCAGGCGCACCGGGCGCAGGGAGATGCGGAAGGGCTTGCCTTCACGCACCAGCGATTGGGTCAGGCGGATAAAGCCCGGGGCGAAGACGCGCGTGCGCAGCTCCTCGCAGAGCTCGGGCGGCAGGGTGGAAGGCTTCATTGCTGACCTCCGGCGGCGGGGGCGCGCTCGGCGAGGCGGTCGTGGAGCGCGCGGATATTGGCGTGGTGCCAGGCATCGAGGGTGACGGTGCCGGCGGCGAAGCGGGCCTTGGCGATGCCGCGCTTGGCCCACTCGCGGTCATCGAGTTCGCGCAGCTCGGCCAAGGCGAAGCGGCGCTCGCGCCCGGCCACGCGCTGCACCAGCGCCTCGCCTTCCAGGCGCAGGGTCGTGGCCCAACGCAGCGCCAGCAGCGCCAGCAGCCCGGCCGCGGCCAGGAGGCCAATCGCCGCCGAGATGAACTGCGTGCGGATGTCGTCGGCGCTATGGACCGGCTGGGCGAGGAGGGCGGCGGCGGCCTGGGGGTCGTCGGCCTTCGGGTCGTCGGCGCGGACCCAGGAGGTGAAGCCGTCGACGAACTTGCCGGGGGCCTTGACGCCGCGCGCCTGGAAGGCATCGATGAGCGGCACGGTGCCGGTCTTGGCGGTGTTGACCCAGTCGCGCGGGGTCTTGGGCTGTTTGGCGAGCTCGGCGGCGACGGGGGCGACGGCGGCGTTTTCGGCGGGGTAGCCGCGCGCGCCATCATAGAGGAACCAGCCGCTCAGGCCAATGAAGAGCACGGCCACGCCCAGTAGCCGCAGGGCATATTCGCGGTTGAGCGTGGTGGTGAGAGAAGCGGGTGTTGCTTGTGGTGCAGATGTGGGGGTCATGGGTTCTCCTTGGGAAAGCTGTCGCCCGCACAGCGAGCAACGCGCGCTTCTTCATCCCGGTTCAGCACTTCGACGAAGGGCTTTTTGCCGCGGATGAAGAGGCCGTGGACGGCATCGGGGCCCTCGCGGTGGATGACATCCAAGATGAGGTCGATCATCGGCCGGGTGATGCGCAGTCCGGGGATAAAGACGGGGATGCCGGGCGGGTAGGGCACCAGCAACTGCGAGCAGATGCGCCCTTCGCACGCTTCCAGCGGCAGCAGCTCGCCATCGCAGAGCGCGGCATCGCGCGGGAGGACGACCGGCTGGCCGGCGATGGCTTGGTGCAGACTGTGCGCCTGCGCGGGGAGTTCCTCGGGCAAGCCGATGGCGCTTTGCATCTGGCGAATGCAGCGGAAGAGGTACTCAAAGTGCTCGCGCACGGTTCCGACGGTCACGAGGAAGAGAATGGTGACGGGCGAGGCCTTTTCCCACTGGATGTGGCTCTGGTGGAGGAGCTTGCGGAAGGCCTCGCAGTCGCGTGCGGTTCGGAAGCAGAGCACCATCTTGAGCGGGTCGTGGAAGTAGCCCTCGCGCTTCCAGATCGGGTCGTCGCCGGCGATGGCGCGGACCCCGGCGAAGCACTCGTGGATAGGGCGGCGGACGAGGTCCGAGACGCGCTTTTGGAAGGCGGCCACCCAGTGCAGGCGCTGCTCGATGAGGGCGAGGCCCTCGAGGCGCATTTGGACGCCGGCCATATCGAGCGTGGCGAGGGTGGGGTAGTGGGGCGAAGTGGAGTGCCAGTAGCGCAGGACCTCGTGAAGGTCGTGCGAGAACTTTTCGTAGGAGCCGTGGCCGTGGAGGTGGAAGCGGCGGCGCAGCCAACGGAAGGGCTTGCTCGTGTCGCTCTCCAAGAGCGCCTTGAAGCGGTTGGAGACGTGGATCATCGAGGCCTGCGAGAAGGCCGAGAGGGCCTTGTGGGTGGACTGCACGGCAAAGTGCGCCCCGCCGACCTCCGAGACGGCGTTGAAGCGCACCTGGCGGCCGTCCTCGAGGGTGCGCGTGTAGTAGGGGTGGAAGGTGAGGTAGGGCGCCCACGCTTCGTCGGCATAGAAGAGCAGCCCGGCCTCCTCGCACAGGCGGCCAATCTCCCAGACCGGGTAGAGAATGCCCTCATAGGTGCAGGTGGTGATGACGAGCATCTTGGGCTTCTGCGCCTCGGGTAAGGCCGCCGCAGCGGCCAACTCGGCGCGCAGATCTTCCAGCGCGATGGGCCCCCAGACGCCGAGGCGCTCGTTGTAGCGCGCCGGCAGGTAGTGCGGCACCGCCCCGGCCATCACCACCGCGTGGTGGACGGACTTGTGGCAGTTGCGGTCGAGCAGCACCGCCTCGCCCGGGCGCAGGAGCGTCATCAGCATCGCCTTGTTGGAGGTGCTGGTGCCGTTGGTGACGTAGCAGCTCTGGGCGGTGCCGAAGATCTCCGAAGTCAACCGCTGCGCTTCGGCGAGCGGGGTGTGGCCCTCGGGGTCGGAGAGGTCGCCGAGCGACTCCACCGAGACCGAGAGGTCGGAGCGGAAGATCATCGAGGAGAAGGCATCGTGAAAACCGTGGAGGAAGGGCGAGCGCTCGAAGGCGTTGCCGTTGTTATGGCCGGGGGTGTGCCAACTCGTTCCCGCGCGCCGGCGCACATACTGCCGCAGAGCGTCCCAGAAGCGCGGCAGCCAAAAGGAGGCGAAGAGGTGGTCCAGCCGCTCGCGGTTGGGCTTGGGGTTGCAGAGCACCGAGAAGGGCTTCTGGGCCCAACGGCGCGAAGGCAGGTGTAGCTTGGCGTGCCCGGGGCGCGTCACGAGCACCTTGGGGATGGCCGGAAAGTAGGTCAGGAACCACTTCGGCAGCGGCAAGCCATCGAGCTGATAGTCAAAGACCGGCCGCCCGCCCAGCTCGTCATCCAACAGAAAGAGGCAGCACCCCGCCCCCTCGGCCGAGAGGAAGTGGCGCTCATCGGGCGCGTGGAAGAGCGCGGCATCCAACTCCGCGGGCGTGCGCACCGCAATCAGCCGCAACTCCGGGTAATCGAGCGGATCCTCGAAGGTAAAGTGCTCCCGGCAGAAGGCCTGAAAGGCATCCGAGAGCCCATACTCCAACTCCTGCAGCAACTCGCTCGTCGCCTCAGGCGCGTCCGTTAGATAGAAGATGGTTTGGGAGTCCATAGGAGAGGAGATGACAGCCAACAGCTGACAGCCGACAGCTGGTAAGTCCGTAGCGTTAGCGAAGGAGCTATGCCATCGTGCTGGAGCTCGATGTGGAAGGCCCGTCTGAGCCGTGAGAAGCACATCATTGGGAGGGAGCGTCTGCCCGTCGCGGTAACGCGGGCCGTCCGCTGTCCGCTTAAATAAAAATGGAGGCTTGGGCCCAAAGGGCATCCAAACCTCCATCCACGGACGCTTGCAGCGTCTTACTCCGCGACAATCGCTTCCATCGGGCAGGCGCCGGCGCAGGTCCCGCAGCTGACGCACTTCTCGGGGTCGATCGTGTAGATGGGGTCACCGGCGGAAATCGCCTCCACCGGGCATTCCCCGGCGCAGGTCCCGCAAGCAACACACTTCTCAGTGATTTTGTAAGCCATAGCTTCTCTCTCCATTGATGCCCGAAGGCGGACTTGCCCCGAGCAATGCCTATACTATAACACGCGGAGGCACTCGCGCGCAAGCGCCTCGCAAGAGGGGCTCGCTGCGCTCGCGTGAGGTGGCCCTGCGGTGCGTGAGGGTGGCGGCCCGGCAGAACGCACCCCGCAAAACGCTTAGTTTCGGCCCTTCGGACCCCACTCGACGGCGCAACCGCCACCTCACGCGGGCCGCCAGGCCCGCACCTCACGGCG
>CAMGJH010000145.1 GCA_946056345.1 uncultured Lentisphaeraceae bacterium
GACCCAGACCGTCGCACTCCTCCATGAGGACGCCGAGTTCCTCAGTCGAATCGTCGCAAACGGGCAGAAGGCCCTCTTCGTGGCCACCAAGAAGCAGGCGCAGGAAGTGGTGAAGGATGCCGCCCTCGCGTGCAATCAGTTCTATATGACCGAGCGTTGGCTCGGCGGCACGCTCACCAACAATCAGACCATCCGCCGCAGCGTCAAGCGCATGCAGCAGATCCAGAACATCGCCCGCAACAACAACGGCGTGCTCTCGGCCCACAAGCAGGAAGCCTCCGCCCTGGCGCGCGAGCTCGCTAAACTCGAATCCAACCTCACCGGCATCGCCGAGATGGATAAGATGCCCGGCGCCCTCTTCATCGTCGACGTCTGCCGCGAGGCCAACGCCGTCAAGGAGGCCAAGCGCCTGGGCATCCCCGTGGTCGCCATCGTCGACACCAATGCCGATCCCGACCCGATTGACTACGTCATCCCCGGCAACGACGACTCCGTCCGCGGCATTCAGCTCATCGTTGAGAAGATTGCCGAAGTGCTGAAGGATGCCGACAGCGAGGCCGCCAAGGCCGCCGCCGAGGCCCGCGCCGCCCAGGAGGCCGAGCGCGCCGCCAAGCTCGCTGCCGACAAGGCCGCCCGCAAGGAGGCCGCTGCCGCCCGTAAGCCTGCTCCCCGCAAGCCCGCCGCGGGTCTCTCCCCGCGCCGCGCCGCCGCTGCCGCCGCCCAGGAGGCTGTTGCCGCCGCCAAGGCTGAGGCCGAGGCTGAAGCCGCTGCCGCCGAAGCGCCCGCCGTCGAGGCCGCGCCCGAAGCGCCTGCCGCTGAGTAATCCGGGAGAAGGAGCACGACTATGGCTGCTATCACCATTGCAATGATTAACGAACTTCGTGCCGCGACCAACGTCGGCATGATGGATTGCAAGCGCGCCCTCCAGGACACGGACGGGAATATGGAAGAGGCCATCAAGATCCTTCGCGAGAAGGGTCTGGCCCTCCAGGTCAAGCGCGCTGACCGCGAGTCCAAGCAGGGCATTATCGCCGCTGCCGCTGGGGCCGACGGCGCCTATGGCATCGTCGAGCTCAACTGCGAGACCGACTTCGTGGCCAAGACCGACAAGTTCCTCGACTTCGCCAAGAAGCTCGCCGCAGCCGTCGCCGCCGGTGACGAGAAGGTCGCCGAGACGCACGCCACCGAGCTCACCGAGGTCGTGGCCGCCACCGGCGAGAACGTGAAGATTCGCCGTTGCGCCTACATCGCCCTCACCGGCACCGGGCTCGTGGAATCCTATATCCATGCCGGCGGCAAGGTGGGCGTGATCGTCGAAGTGGGCTGCACCAAGCCCGAGACCGTCACCACCGAAGCCTTCAAGCAGTTGGTGCACGATGTCTGCCTCCAGGCCGCCGCCGCCGCCCCGCGCTACCTCAACGAGAGCGAAGTGCCCGAGGCCGAAATCGAGAGCGAGAAGGAAGTCTATCGCGCTCAGGTGGAAGGCAAGCCCGCGAACATCATCGAGGGCATCCTCAAGGGTAAGCTCAAGAAGCACTTCGCTGAGGTCTGCCTCATCGACCAGCCCTTCGTCAAGGAGCCCAAGATGTCCGTGACCCAGGTCGTCAAGGAGGCCGAGAAGGCCACTGGCGACACGATCACCGTCAAGCGCTTCGTTCGTTATCAGCTCGGTATGGCCTAAGCTGCTGCGCCGACTCCCACCCTTTAACCCTTTAACCAGGAGAACACTATGGGTCAGCAACTCCGCAAGCGCGTTAAGCGTGCCCGTCGCGAGGCCTACAAGAAGCGCGTTCAGGCGCGCCTCCGCGCCGGTGCCAAGGCTTCCAAGTAAGCGCTTCAGCACCAAAACCTAAAACAAAGGGCACGTCCTTTCGGGCGTGCCCCTTGTTTTGGAATGAGGGCTTGGGGCTATGCCAAGCGATCGAGGAGGGCGGAGGCAAAGTTCGCCAGGGCGGCGGTATCGCCCGGGACGGCCTCAAGGGCTTTGAGAGCGCGCTTGGTGCAGTAGGTGGCCGTCGCGCGCACGGCCTCGGCTTCACCGCCATAGACGGCCAGCGCGTTGAGCTCGTTGCCCACCTGGGATTGCTGGGCATCGAGGAGGTCGTCGACATACTGGAAGGCGAGGCCCACGTGCGTGCCGTAGTCGGCCAACGCCTCGCGGACGGCCTCCGGCGCACCGGCGGCCGTGGCCCCGAGGGCGCAGGCACAGCGGATGAGTTCGGCCGTCTTGTTGGTGAAGACGTAGCCCACGAGCGCCGGGGTCCACTGCGCGGCGGGCATCTGCGCGGCGGCGATGTCCGAGACCTGACCGTGGATGACCTGCGTGGCTGCGCGGGTTAGGAGCGGCAGGAGGTCGGCCGCGCGGCGGCAGGCGGCAAGCTGGGCAAAGGCGAGGGCTTGGAGATAGTCGCCGGCCAGGATGGCCTGCCCCTCGCCGAACTTGGCCCAGACGCTCGGGGCGCCGCGCCGCTCGGTATCGTTGTCCATACTCGGCAGGTCATCGTGGACCAGCGTGTAGCTGTGGAGCAACTCGATGGCGGTGGCCGCGCGCAGCGCATCGGCCGCAGCCTCCGACCCTGTTTGCGCGCCGCAAGCCTGGGCGCAGAGGAGGGTCAGGATGGGGCGGACGCGCTTGCCGCCGCCTTTGAGGGCGTGTTCGAGGGCAGCCTGGAAGGCTTCGCCGCCGGGGTAGGCGCGCGCGTCGGGGCTGACGCCGGCGAGGGCATCGTCGAGCGCGCGCTCGACCTGGGCGCGCAAGGAGGCGAAGAGGGCGTTCATCGGCGCGGCCAGGGTTAGAGGGCGGCGGCGATCATATCGCCCACCTGCTCGGTGGTGAAGCCCATCTCGTTAGCGAGCTGGCTCTTCATCTTGGGGGTGACCGAGGCGATGGCGCGGGTGATGGCGTTGGCGGCCTCCGCTTCGCCTAGGTGCTCGAGCATCATTGCGCCGGCACCGATGGCGGCGATGGGGTTGATGGCGTGCTTGCCGGTCCACATCGGGGCCGTGCCGCCGATGGGCTCGAACATCGAGACGCCGTTGGGGTTGATGTTGCCGCCGGAGGAGACGCCCAGGCCGCCCTGGGTGATGGCCGCGAGGTCGGTGATGATGTCGCCGAACATATTCTCGGTGACGATGACATCGAACATCTCAGGGGAGGCGACCATATAGAGGGTGGTGGCATCGACGTGGAAGTACTGGCGCTCGACGTCCGGGAACTCCGCGCCCACCTCGGCGAAGACGCGGTTCCAGAGCTGGTACATGTAGGTGAGGACGTTGGACTTGCCGACCAGCGCGAGGGTGTTCTTCTCGCCCACGCCGCGGGCCTTCTTGCCGTACTTGCGGGCATACTCGAAGGCGAAGCGGAGGCAGCGCTCGACCTGCTCGTAGGTGTAGGTCATCACCTGGGTGGCCACGGCATCCTTGGAGTCGGCGCGCGAAATGCCGCCCATGCCGGTGTAAAGGCCGCCGGAGTTCTCGCGGACCACGCAATAGTCGATGTCCTTGGGGCCCTTGTTCTTGAGCGGGGTCTCCACGCCGGGGTAGAGGCGGATGGGGCGCAGGTTGATGTACTGGTCGAGCTCGAAGCGCATCCGCAGCAAGATGCCCTTCTCGAGGATGCCGGGGGTGACGCGCGGGTCGCCAATCGCGCCCAGGAACATCGCGTCGTGACCGCGGAACTCGGCCAGGACGCTGTCGGGCAAAATCTCGCCGGTGGCCAGGTAGCGCCCGGCACCGACATCGTAGGTGGTCGTATCGAGCTTGAAGCCGAACTTGGCTTCGGCGGCGTTGAGCACCTTCATACCCTCGGCGATGACTTCCGGGCCGGTGCCGTCACCGGGGACGACGGCAATCTTGTAGGTCTTCATTGGACTTCATTCTCCTCTGCTGTGAGTAGGGTTTGCAGGTCCTGAAGCGTCGGCTCCAGGCCATTGGACAAAAGGGTTGCCAGGCGCGCTTGCAGGGCCTGGACGGCCGCGTGGGGCCACTGGGCGATGTGGCCGATGAGGATGCGCTCGTGAACGGTCTTGGTGGCATCGCGCGTCACCTCGCCCAGGTCCTCGGCGAGCTTTTCGCCGGGGCGGATACCGGTGAAGACAATCGGGATGTCGCGCCCGGGGCGCAGCCCGGCCAGGCCAATCATCGTCTCGGCCAGGCGGAGAATCGAGACCGGCTCGCCCATATCC
>CAMGJH010000146.1 GCA_946056345.1 uncultured Lentisphaeraceae bacterium
TATCCGGGAGGGCATGAAAACCGCCGAGAAGCGCATGAAAGAATTGCAGAAATTATTGCTTTTGATGGTGATAACGATATGCAATATTATAGAGTTATGACTGCGTGGGCTAGCAATAAATCTATAGATTTCGATTTTTATGATGCTCATGAATTAAATTATTCCCATGATTGGGCGCAAACAGAAAGCATCAAAAGACAATTGCATGAACGTTTGGTAAATAGTAAGGACCCTGCGCTACATCCTGGCCCGGGAGGAGCGTGCTGCGGTCGAGGGCTCGGGCGGCGAGGCTTCGGCGGTGATGACGGCCGACCGCGACCACGTTCACCACCGCTTCTTGCAGTGGGCCCAAGGCAATCAGCGCTTGGCCGTCGGGGGGCTCTATGCGCTGGCCAGCGGCCTGGTGCTTCTGGGCTTTGTCACGCTACTCCTGCGCGCCGGCAACGCCACGGCCTTCCTGCTGGGCTTCTTGCTGGTGGCGGCGGTCGTCCTGCGGGCGATGACGAACGTGGAGTTCTGGGATGCTGGGCGGCTCCTCACCAAGCCTGGTGCGCGCAATGGCCGCCGCGCCATCGCTGTGCCGCTCTATGTGGTGGCCGACCTCGCGACAATGTGGGGGCTCTTCCGTGCCCTGCGTTGGGTCTTGGCCGACAGTCTCCCCAGCCTGCCCTACATCGCCTGGTTGAACATTCTCCTGGCCTACGCGGTCCCGGTCATTGCTGGCCTGGTGGCTGTGCGTGCCTACGACCGCATTTGGGGCCGCAGCACGCGCAAGGACTCCTTCTCTATTCTCGTGGCGGTGTTGGTGGCCTCGGCCATCTCGCACCTGGGGATTGTCTACTTTGCGCCGCCCTTGGCCAAGCCGCTGCTGCGCTTCCACCTCTTCTACGCGCTCCTGCTCCCGGCCCTCCTCATTTTCCTGCGCCTGGCCAAGACGGCCTTCCTGCAGTGCGTGGCGGTGGCGGAGAACAATCGGCTCAAGCGCGCCTCGGCCACCGACGCGACCATCGAGCGCGTCCTCTTCTACGGCGCCGGGGTCAACCTTCGCGCCTACATCACCCTCTACGAAGTCAACGTCACGCGCAACCGCGTGGCGATGATTGGCGTGCTCGACGACAACCCCGGTCTGCGCGGGCGCATCTTCCGCGACTTGCCCATCTTTGGGCCCCTCGAGGATTTGGCCGATGAGCGGCTCTTCCGCCATCTGCGCCCCACGCGCATTATCCTCACCACCCCCGCCATCGGCCCGGAGCGCCTGGCCGATATCGAGCGCTTCTGCCAGGAGCGCCACATTGCCGTCAGCCGCTGCGCCATCTCCGAGGAGGAGCTCCTCCCCCACGCCCCGGCCGCCACCCGCTAACCCACCCTAGGAGCACGCAATGAAACAGTCTGTCAATCCCTTCCTCGACGACGCTTGGATGCCCAACTACGCCGCGATGACCCCCGAACTCTGCGAGCAGGCCCTCCGCGAAGCCCTCCCCAAGGCCGAGCGTGCCTTCGCCTTTGTGGAGAAGCAGCTGGACATCTCCTGGCGCGGCCTTGTCCTGGCACCGATGCAGGCCCTGCGCGCGCCCTTCTCGGTTTGGGCTATCCTCAGCCATCTCACCAGCGTCATCCAGAATGAAGCCTGGCGCAAGGTGGAGGAGACCTGGCAGCCGGCCATCATTGAACTCGGCCAGAAGGCCGCCCAAAGCCGCCGCATTTACGAGGGCCTCTTGGCCCTGCTTGAGAGCGACGAGCTTCTCCCTTGGCAGCGCCACGTGGTCGAGCGCGAGGTGGCCACGATGCGCAATGCCGGCGTGGGCCTGCGCGGCGCGGCTAAGACCGCCTTCAACCGCATCCAGAAGGAGCTCGCCAAGCTCTCGCTGCGCTTCGCCAACAACGTTCTCGATGCCGAGAAGGAGACCAAGATTGAGGTCACCCCCGAGGAGGCCGCCGGCATTCCCCAGGACCTCCTCTCGGGCAAGGGCCCCTGGAAGCTGGGTATTGACTTTGCCACCTACGACGCGGTGATGCGCTATGCCCAGGACGAGGATCTTCGCCAACGCTTCTGGCACGCGCGCGTCACCCGCGCCTCCTCGGGCAAGATCAACAACGCGCCGCTCATCGAGAAGATCCTCTCCCTGCGCCAGAAGCAGGCCGAGCTCCTCGGCTACCCCGACTACGCCCACCTCTCCACCGCCACCAAGATGGCCGGCACCCCCCAGGCCGTCCTCGACCTTCTCTCTCCAATGATTGCCGTTGGCAAGCCCGCTGCCAAGGCCGAGGACGCAGAGCTCGCCAAGTTCGCCAAGGCTCAGGGCTTCATCGGCAACCTCCGCCCCTGGGACAAGGCCTACTGGATCGAGAAGCACTCTCAGGCCCTCTTCGGCTACGACGAGGAGGCCCTGCGCGATTATTTCCCGATGGAGCACGTCCTCTCCGGGCTCTTTGCCCTCATCGAAAAGCTCCTCGGCGTCACCTTCGCGCGCGAGACCAAGCCCCTGCGCGCCTGGCACAAGGATGTCCGCTTCTATCGTGTCCTCGATGCCAAGGGCCAGCTCCTCGCCGGCTTCTACTTTGATCCCTACGCCCGCCCCGGCACGAAGTCCGGCGGCGCCTGGATGAACGAAATCCACACCCGCGACTTCGAGACCCGCCAGCAGCTGCCCATCGCTGTCATCTGCTGCAACCAGAAGCCTCCGCGCGCCAAGGCCCCTGCCACGATGTCCTTCTACGAGGTCGTCACCCTCTTCCACGAGATGGGCCACGCTCTCCAGGAGATGCTCACCACCGTCGACTCCCCCACTTGCTCGGGCATCAACAATGTGGCCTGGGACGCCGTGGAGATCGCCTCCCAGTTCCTTGAGCAGTTCCCCTACGAGCCCGAGCTTCTCCGCTCGCTCTCTAAGCACGTCAAGACCGACAAGCCCCTGCCCAAGGACCTCGCCGCGCGTATCGTCGCCAAGCGCACCTATCGCGCAGGCTCCGCCCTTGTCCGCCAGCTTGTCTTCGCTTACACCGACCTCACCCTCCACGCCAAGGCTTACCCCAAGCGCTACGCCAACGCCAATGCCTGCAAGGAGGCCTTCGCCAAGAAGTTCCTCCCCAAGCCTATGCACCCGGCAGACCGCTTCCTGAACGCCTTCACCCACATCTTCGCCGGCGGCTACGCCGCGGGCTACTACTCCTACAAGTGGAGCGAGGTCCTTTCGGCCGACATCTATGGTGCCTTCGCCGGTCAGTCCGCCACCAAGCGCAAGGCCCTCGGCAAGCGCTATCGCGACACCCTTTTGGCCAAGGGCGGCTCTGAGCCCGCAGGAGACATCTTCCGCGAGCTGATGGGGCGTGCCCCCGACACCTCCGCCATCCTCCGGCTGACCGGCCTGCTCAAGTAGGCCGCCGCGCGCGCTCCGATGTTCCGCCCCATCACGCTCCCGGTGCCCACCTTCGAGGGCTACACCGTGCGCGCCTACCGGCAGGGGCGGAGCAACGCCCCCCTGCGCACCCTCCGCGAGCCCTGCATCCACTTTGCCCCCCAGTTCGGCAGGGTCGGCCTCTTCCTCCCCCACGCTGCCCCCGAGCTCAGCGAAGCGGCCTTGCGTGAGGCTTGGCTCGCCGCCGGTTCCCCGAGCGCCCATCCGCCCGGCCCCAACGAGGCCATCCTTTTTGGTCGCGTCCTCCCCCTGCGCGTGCTCCCCTTCGCTGGCTACGACGACCTCTGGCTCGAGGAGGCCGAGGGCTCCCTCTGCTGCGCCTGTCGCCGTCAGCCCGACCCCCGCCGTCAGGCCGTCGCCCTCGCCGACTTCCAGGCCAAATGCCTCCTCGCCCGCGCCCAGGCCCTCCTCGATGCGTGGTCCCCTCGGCTTGCGCGTCTTCCCGCGCGTCTCGTTATCCGCACCACCTCCCCCCGCATTCTCGGTCAGTGTACCCGCGAGGGCGAAATCCGCCTCGCGCCCAAACTCATCCTTTGGCCTGAGGACATCCTTGCCGAGACCCTTGCCCACGAGCTCACCCACCTCCTCCACTTCAACCACTCCCCCGCCTTCTGGCGCGAACTCTCCCGCCTCCTCCCCGATTGGCTCCCCCGCTCCCTCGTTCACTACCTTGGGTGAACAGTGAACGGTTGCTGGCTGGCGTGGGGGCTCCTCGCCCCTACACCCCTCTCGCGAGCGCAGCGAGCACACCCTTGGGCCACACAC
>CAMGJH010000147.1 GCA_946056345.1 uncultured Lentisphaeraceae bacterium
GTCGACAGCTCGCGCAGCGACCCGAGGCGGGACGGAATTAGAAGGGGAGGAAGGCGTCGAAGTCGTGGAGGCGGCAGGTGGTGGCACCCAGGCGGCGGGCTTCGGCGCAGAAGTCGTTGTCGTCTGAGACGAGGAGGCGCGGAAGCTCGGGGGCGTTCTCGTGGAAGAAGGAGAGTTGGTCGAGGATGTAGCGGTCGGCGCGGTGGTCGCCTTCGCCGCCGGAGTAGTGGACGGTGACATTCTGGGCGCGGGTGAAGTCCGAGCGCGTGCCGCCATCCCAGACGAGGTGGGCGTGGAGGAGGGGAAGGTTGGCGAGGAGGCGGGCGATGTCGTGCTCGAGGGCCTTGCGGGCGTCCTCGTGGGTGACGGCGGTGCCGCGGCGCTGTTTGTAGCGCGAGAGGCCGTTGAGGATGTTGTGCGCGTCGAGGAAGAGGAGGAGGGGCTGGCGACCTTGGAGGGCGGCGGCCAGAAGGGCGTTGCGCTGCTCGATGGCGTTGGGGCCGGTGGAAGCGTCCTTATCCTGCAACTCGCCGGCGAGGGTCGGGGCGTTGGCGCGCTGGCGGAGGCGGGCGCGGAGCTCGCCGGCGCGCTCGCGGGGGAGGAGGCCGAGGCGCTCTGCGAGGGTGAGGAGATTGGCGGTGTCGCTGACAGTCTCGGGGGTGAGCGCGTCGATCCGCGCTTGGAGTTCGCGCTCGAGGGGCGTTTCGGGCTCGGGAAGTTGAAGGGTGGCGCGCAGCTCGCGGCAGGCGGCCTCGAGTTCGGCGCGGCAGACCACGAGGTCGGGGGCTGGGTTGAGCGCGGCGGCGAGGGCGTGCGTGGCATCGCCCAGGGCGAGTTCGAGGGCTTCCAAGCGGGCGTGAAGCTCGGCGCGGCGGGCGCTGGCGCGGTCGAGCAAGGCCTGTTGGTCGAGGGCCTTTCGGGTGCGCGCCAGGAGGTCACCGGAGTCAGGCTCGGCGAGTTTGGCTTCGACGGCCTGGGCCGGCTCAAGCCAGGGGCGGAGGGCTTCGATACGCCGGGCAGAGGCGAGGGCGCGGGCGCGCGCTTCGAGGGTGGCGCGGGTGCGATCAAGCTCGGCGGTTAGAGCATCGATCTTCTTTTGGCGCTCGTCGATGTTGAACTGCATTGTGGCGATGCGGCTCTTGACCTCGCGTCCCTCGGCCAGATGCTTCTCCTCGAGTTCGCGGCGGTCGCGGCGGGCCTTCTTCTCGGTCTCCTCGATCTGCTTGCGCAGTTCGGCGATGGTCTCGCGGTCGGCGGCGGAGGAGGGGGCAGCGGCACCGAGCTCCACGATGGGGGAGAAGGCCTGGGCCAGGAGGTCGCGAGCCGTCTCGGCGGCGGGGAGTTCGGCGGCAGTGGAGGCCAGGCGCGGCTCAACCTTGGCACGCACGTCCTCGCGCGGATCCATCAGCAGCCCAAGGAGGAAGGGCGCCTTGCCGAAGAAGGCCATCAACTGGACCGCGCGGTCCTCCAACACCTCGCGCGAGAGCATTGCCAGCAGACGCGAGACCGGGTCGTGCGTGCGCACCAGGGCGGCCAGCTCGGCATCGTAGGTGAGTAGCCGCGGCCCCAGGGCGTTGGCGACCAGTGCGCAGAGGAGTTTGGCGTTGCCCGGACGGTAGCCGCCGCCCAGGAGTTGCTTGCGGCGGGCGAAGGGCTCAAGGGCTTTGAGCGGCAGGCGGGCGAGGAGTGCCTCGAAGGCGTGGCGGAGATCGGCGAGGGTTAGGGCAGGTTCTTGCATTAGAGCGGTCTCCGGATGAGGAGGGCCAGGGCAAAAGCGCTCGCGCCGAGGGCGAGGAGGCCGCCTAGGAGCCACGGCCGGGCGTGCGAGCGGTAGCGCGCAAAGATTCGCCGCTCCACACGGGTGGTCTCCAGCTCCGAGATACGGCGCAGGAAGTCCGCCAACTGTTGGGGCGAGCGGCAGTTGGCGTAGATGCCGCCGGTGGTCTGGGCAATCTCCCGGAGGGTGGTCTCGTCGAGAACGGTTTGCACATCGAAGAGCCCGGTGTTGCCGAAGTGGTCCGTCGCGCGCACCTTTGCGATGCCCGTGGAGCCCGCGCCGATGGTGTAGACGCGCACGCCGAGGGCCTTGGCGGCTTCGGCGGCTTCGGCCGGGGTGACCGCGCCGGCGTTGCTCTCCCCATCGGAGAGGAGGATGACCACCTTGGTCTTGGGCTCGGCATCCTTGAGGCGCAGGAGGCAGACCGAGAGGCCGTCGCCAATCGCCGTCATCAATTCATCTTCGGTGGCGAAGCGGTCATCGCTCTCGCCGGGGATCTCCACGCCTTCAAGGGTGTGCAGGAGGGCGCGATGGTCGGCCGTGAGGGGCGAGCGCACGCTGGCGTAGCCGCCAAAGGTGACCAGGCCAATGAGGTCATCCCCGCGCTCCTCGACGAACTGCCGGAAGAGGCGCTTGACCACGTCCAGTCGCGTGGCGTCGTTGCGCCCCTCGCTCAAATCCAGCGCGCGCATCGAGCCGGAGATGTCCACCGCCATCATCACCGCCAGTGCATCGGCCGACTGCACCTCCCGCGCCAACTGCGTGCGCGGTCCGGCCGCACCAACGATGAGGCTCGCCAGCCCCAGGCACGCCACCAAGGGCAGCACCCGGCACGCGCGCTGGCGCCAGGTGGGCCGCTGCGCGCCAAAGCGCGTCGAGGCCGAGGCGAAGACCGCCCCCGGTGTCCGCGCCCGGCGGAGCATTCGCCAGCAGCACCAGCCCCAGGGCAGGAAGAGGAGAAAGGCCCACGGGAAGGCAAACATCGTCTGCTGCCTCCTCTTGGCGTTAGCCGCGCACGGCCGTAAGCGCCTCGGCCGCGTTCTGGAAGAGGGACTTTAGTGCCTGATAGGCCAGCGCCTCGGGATTGTCGGGGTTGATCCGCCGGTCGCCGGCCAGGGGCGGCAGCGTGGTCTTGGCGAGCAGATCGGCCACCTCGTCGGAACTCGGCCGGCGGCGCGTCTCCACATCGCGCACCACCACGGGCTCAACGTGGAGCGCCAGGCGCTCGAGGGCCACCTCCACCTCAATGCCCATCACCACCGCACGTCCCCCCACCTTCACCTGCCGCGCATAGCGGAAGATGCGCCCATCGACCAAGGTTAGCCCGTCGCCGACCCCGCCCGCGCGCAGCTTCGCCTCCAGCCGCCGCGCAAAACCTTCCGACTCCTCCTGCAACTCCGCGCGGAATTGCAAGAGCGCTTCAATCTTCTCGCGGTTGCGGTCGTAGAACTTCAGCGCGTCATTCAAATCCTTCATTGCTTCGCCTCCTCCGGCCAGGCGCGTCACGGCCCCCAGCCAATCCAAAAACGGTTGCCCCCAGGCGCGGTCCAGCCGCTCAATCACCCCGGGCAAAAAGCGCTTCACCTGCGCGGCGAAGGCCCCATACGCCACTGCGTGCTCGCCTGCAGCCGCCTCCTCCGTCCCCCAACGGAGCACCGCGTTGTAGCGCTTGTGCTCATCGCGCGGGCAATCCGCCGCCGTCCACGGATGGCCCGCCGGCAGAATCCACAGCCGCGAGAGGCGCGTCTCCACCTGCAGCGCCCCCGCCACGCGCGTACAGGCCACCACCTGCCGCGGCCGCCCCTCCGTCTCGCCCTTGACCGAGCGCAAAAGCGCCCCCAGCACCAGGTCGCCCAGACCGTGCGCCGCGCGCGTGTCAACAAAGAACCGGAGCGCCCCCCAGACCCCCTCCGCGCCACTCCCCGCCAACTCCAACAGCGTCCGCTGCGGCACCCGCCACCGGAGCGCCCCAAAGCCCGCCATCACCTGATCCAACTTCGCCTGTGTAAGCATAACGCCATCAGTATAGCACAATCGCCCCGCGCGCGTGGGGGCGATGATCTAGCTCCTTCGCTTCGCTCGGACTTACTCGCCCCCACCTCCCTCGGCAGGGCGCCTTGCCCTGCCCCCCGGGAGCGCAGTGCGCTCCACCCTGGCCGTTTTACATTTTTGTCCGCCCCGGGTTGACCTCGAGGTAGGCCCGGGTTGCCCCTCGACCTGGGCCGGGTTCGTTTTGGACCCGCCCCAGGTGTGAAAGACGGAGTAGGCCACGGCACAACGCTTACCGCCCCGGGTGACCTGCGGAGCAGGCCACTGCAAAACTTTTGGCGGCTCTGCCGCCCCCTTCCCCCTGCGCAGCGCTGTGTGCTTCTTTGTGCTCTTTGTGTTCTTTGTGGTTA
>CAMGJH010000148.1 GCA_946056345.1 uncultured Lentisphaeraceae bacterium
AGCCGACCGTACGCCGCACGCAGCGCCTTCTCGTCCATCTCGGCGAAAGGCTCGTCGGCGAACTGCGCCACGCTCATCGCGTCGGCTGGGAGGAAGTCAATCTCCGGGTTGGCGAAGCGGTTGCGGCACTGCAGGTTCTTCTGAATCTCGAGCAGGAGCGCGCGCAACTCGGCCTCGGGCAGGTCGCCAATCGACCGGAAGGAGCCCAAGGTCAGGAAGCGCGTGCCGGTGAGGTGGTTGTAGTAGTAGATGGCGCGCGACCCAATCCCCACGCGCGCGTTCTCAATAAGCGTGCGGATCTCCTCCTCGTAGCGCGGGATGGGCGCCATACGCCACGCCTCGCCGCACTGACGCAACGCGTCGCGCACCTGCGAGTTCTGAATATTAAGGTATCTAATCTTGCGCTTGGAGACGTAGTGCTGCAGGAAGGCGTCCCCGCGCATCGCCAGTTCCATCCGCCGCGGGTCGGGGCGAATGAGCGCGTAGTTCTCGTCGAAGAGCAGGTCGACACTCTCGGCGATTTCCAGGTCCACCTCGGCATCGGTGAGCGGCGGCTCGCCCCCCTCCATCCGCCGGCGGTTCAGTTCCTCGATGAAGGCCATCCGCTGCATCGCGTGGATGCCCGGCAGCGTGACCAACCCCGGCGTGCGCAGGAAGACCGTCCCGATCCGCGTGCACAGCCCGCCCTTGGCGTTGCGCTCAAAGGGCTTTGGCCCCAGCTCGATGACCCCCTCGGGCTTGGTCATGACCGCTGCCTCTTGGCCGCGCGCACCGCCGCCTGATAGGTGTTCTCGAGGAGCATCGTAATCGTCATCGGCCCCACCCCGCCCGGCACCGGCGTGAGCTTCGAGGCCACCGCCGCCACGCTCTCAAAGTCGCAATCCCCGCACAGGCGGTAGCCCGTCTTCGTCCCCTCGCACGGCACGCGGTTGACCCCCACATCAATCACCACCGCCCCGGGCTTGACCATCTCGCCGGTCACCGTGTTCGGCCGCCCCGAGGCCACCACCAGGATATCCGCCTGGCGCGTGAAGGCCGCGAGGTCCTGCGTGGCCGTGTGGCAGAGCGTCACCGTGGCATTCCCGCCGTTCTTGGCCGCCAGCAGATGGGCCACCGGCTTACCCACGATATTGCTCCGCCCCACCACCACCGCGTGCTTGCCCTTCGTCGCCACCCCGGCGCGTTCGAGCATCTTCATCACCCCGTGCGGCGTACACGGCAAATAACACTCCTCGCCAATGACCATCTTCCCCACATTCACCGGCGTAAAGCCATCGACATCCTTCTCCGGGGCAATCGCGCGGATCACCTCCGCCTCGTCCAACCCCTTCGGCAGCGGCAACTGCACCAAGATCCCGTGCACCGCCGGGTCAGCATTCAGCTCGGCAATCACCTGCAGCAGCTCGGCCTGCGTCGTCTCCGCCGGCAAGCGAATATCACGCGAAGCCATCCCCGCCTCCGCCAACGCCCGCTCCTTGGCCGTCACATAACTCTTCGAGGCCGGATCTTCCCCCACCAACACCACACCCAAACCAGGCGTCACGCCCGTCTCGGCGCGCAATGCAGCCACCTTCGCCTTCATCTCCGCGCGCATCGCCGCCGCGAGCGCCTTACCATCAATCAGCTCTGCCATAATACCTCCTGATAACACCTCTACTTTACCACACGCGCGCCCCACGCGCAAGCGCGCCGCGCGGGGGCAAGGCGCGCGGGGGCGAGGCGAGGCACGCTGGGCCGGAGATTCCGGATAATCCGGAAATTCCGGAGATTCCGGAGGCGGCCCTGCAAACCCTTCTCGCCGCCCGTTCTGACGGCCGCCGTTCCCGGCGGCCACCCTCTCGCGCCGCAGCCCGCACCTCTCCTACCGTTCTCCGTTCACTGTTCACCGTTCACGCGGGCGCAGCCCGCACCTCTCTCAGGATATGCTATACTCTGGGCCTATGAAAGCGAGAGATCTGACCGTTGTATCGGCCGTGCTGCCCAGCGCAGAGAGTGCCGATGTGCTGCTCGAGTTGCTCGATGGCGAGCGTTGGACGCCGACCATCTGGGAGGACATCGAAACCCGCCAGGCGCGGCTGGAGGTCTTCCTCGAAGACCCCGCGGCGGCGGACGGGGTCGAGGCCGAACTACGGGCCCTGGACGCCGTGGCCGGGCTGAAACTCACCCTCGAGCGCGGCACGCTCCCGGCGGCAGACTGGGCGGAGGCCTGGAAGCGCTTCTTCCACGTCGAGCACATCTCCGAGCGCGTCGTCATCCGCCCCTCCTGGGAGCCCTACACCCCTGCGCCCAACGAAGTGGTCATCACCCTTGACCCGGGGATGAGCTTCGGCACCGGCCGCCACCCCACCACCCGCGCCTGCCTCCAACTCCTCGACACCCTCGCCACCGGCGACCTTTCCCGCCCGGTCCTCGACATGGGCTGCGGCAGCGGCATCCTCGCCATCGCCGCCCGCAAACTCGGCTTCTCCCACGTCCGCGGCTTTGACTACGACCCCGATGCCGTCGCCGTCGCCCGCGAAAACGCCCAGCTCAACGGCCTGGACATCCCCTTCGAGACCCGCGACCTCGCCGCCAACCTCGACCAAGGCGCCGTCGTCCTCGCCAACATCCTTGGCCCCGTGCTCATCGACTACGCCGCCGAGGTCGCCTGCGCCGTCCAGCCTGGCGGCGCGCTCATCGCCTCGGGCATCCTCGAGAGCCTCTACCCCCAAGTCCGCGCCGCCTTCGAGGCCCACGGCCTGCGCGAAGTCCGCAACCTCCTCATCGGCGAATGGCGCTCGGGCTTGTTCTCGCGATAATCACGCCGAGGGACCGTGGTAAATGCTGGAAGATAACCTGGTCAAGTCGACAGTGAACAGTCGACAGTCGTCAGTCGCGTTCCGCGACGGACTGACCGAGGCCCTTCTGCCACCTCCCCTCGCGAGCGCAGCGAGCCCTGTTAACTGTCGACTGTCGACTCGTCTGTCATCCGTCATCTCTCATCCGTCATCTCACTCAGGAGTTCTATATGACCGGCTGGATCCTCTCCTCGCTCGGCCTCGTGGCCGGCCTCGCCCTCCTCACCAAGAGCGCCGATTGGTTCATCGAAGGGGCCGTAGCCCTGGCGCGGCGCCTCGGCCTCTCGCCGCTGATCATCGGCTTTGTCATCGTCGGCTTCGGGACCAGTGCCCCGGAGATGCTCGTCTCCGCCCTCGCCGCCGCGCAGGGAATGCCCGTCCTCAGCCTAGGCAACGCCTTCGGCAGCAACATCACCAACATCCTGCTCATTCTCGGCGTCTCGATGCTCATCGCGCCCATCCGCATCCACCGCGTGGCCCTGCGGCGCGACATCCCCTTCCTGCTCGTCTCGATTGGCCTGACCATCGGCGCGGCCCTCGGCGGCTGGTTCTCCCGCGCCGACGGCCTGCTTATGCTCGGCTGCTTTGCCCTCTTCCTCGGCTGGCAGATCTTCCAAGCCTGCCGCAGCGCCCAGCCCCCCGAAGCCGAAGACACCGCCGCCGCGCCCCTCTCCCTCGGCCGCGCCATCGCGCTCACCGCCCTCGGCCTCCTCCTCCTCCTAGGCTCCTCGCAGCTACTCGTCTACTCGGCCAAGTGGATCGCCCTCCAAGCCGCGCAGATGGCCCACCTCTCCAAGGAAGCCACCGAGCTCATCATTGGCCTCACCATCGTCGCCGTCGGCACCTCGCTCCCCGAACTGATGGCCTCGGTCGTCGCCATGCGCAAAGGCCAGCACGATATCGCCCTCGGCAACGTCGTCGGCTCCAACTGCTTCAACATCTGCGTCGTCGCCGGCCTCGCCCTCGTCATCTGCCCGGTCGAAACCGCCGCGATGCCCGCCGCCCTCCGCCAGCGCGACATCTACGTGATGCTCGCCACCACCCTCCTCCTCTGGCTCCCGGCAATGGTCATCTGGGCCCGCAAACGCCGCGAGCCCAACCCCGTCATCGCCCTCGCCCGCCCCTTCGGCCTCCTCTACCTCACCCTCTACGCCGCCTACACCGTCTGGGTGATTGTGGGGTCGCGCTAACGCGCGCCCCAGCCCACCCGTCGCGCAAGCGCTGCGTCGCCCGTTCTGACCGCCGCCGTCCCCGGCGGCGTGTACAGGCTAACAGCTAGCCGCGTTAAACGAAAGCGGGCACAGCGTTAGCTGCGCCCGCTCGTTTAACGCGG
>CAMGJH010000149.1 GCA_946056345.1 uncultured Lentisphaeraceae bacterium
TTGGAGCTGGCCGCGAAGGCGGTAAAGGTGTTTGGCGGGGTGTTGCCTCGGCAGGCGGGGGCGCGCTTTGCGGTGGGGGCGTTGCCGATGCCGGTGGGGGTGATGGTCGCCGCAGCGATGGGGATGGGGAAGGGGAAGGTGCTCCTGGTGACGGCTTCTCCGGCGGAGGCGGAGCGCGCGGCGGCGGATGCAGCGGTGCTCTTTCCCAAGTGGTCGCAATTCCTCATTCCGCCGGCGGATGACGAGGCTTCGCTGACGACGGGGGAGCGTCAGGCGCAGGTGCAGGCGTTGCTGGCCAAGCGCGGGAGCGCGCTCGTGTGCCTCTCCATTCACGCGCTGCTACAGCCGATTGCCGAGCCGAAGGCGCTGGCGGCGGTCTCGCGGAGCGTGCGCGTGGGGGAGGTAGTGCCCTTCGAGGGGTTTGTGGCGGCGGTGGCGAAGTTGGGGTATGCGCGCGCGGAGGGGCCGGTGGTCACCGAGCCGCTGAGTTTTACTGTGCGCGGGGGGATCGTGGATGTCTGGCCGGCGGGGGCGGAGCGGCCGGTGCGCGTGGAGTTCTTTGGCGATGAGGTGGAGCGGCTGCGGCGCTTCGACCCGGTCACGCAATGCTCGGTGGAGGCGGTCTCGGAGCTGGCGTTGCCGCCGGCACCGGGGGCGAAGGTGAAGATGACCACCCTCCTCGCGCGTTTGGGCGATGCGGCGGCCGTTGTGGCGGACGCGCCGGCGGTGGATAGCGCCCTGGCGCAGCTGCAGCCGATTGAGCCGGGGGTGGAGAATCCGGCGGCCTTTCGCGCGCAGCTTGCGCGGCTGACCGGGCAGGTCTGCTGGAGTGGCGAGCCGGTGGAGCCGGAGTTGCCGCGCGTGGCGATTGTGGCCGAGCCGGTGGCGGGGGTCTGCGTGGGGGAGGCGGGGGCCGGGGGCCATCCGGAGGCGCACGCGCGCTTGCGGCGGGTGCTTTTGACGGCTTTTGACGAGCGCGCCCGGGGTCGCGAGGCGGTGCTCCTGTGCGCGGCTTCGCCGGCGGTGCAGGCGCTGCTGACGCAAGCGCTGCCGCCCGATACGCCGATTCAGGTGGTGGGCGAGGCGCTCTCGGAGGGCTTTTCGCTGGCCCAGCCGGCGGCCTCGGTGCTGACGCAGAATGACCTCTATCCCACGCAGCGGAGCTACCGCGCGGTGCGGCGCTCTGCGGTGGCCGGGCAGCGGCTGGAGTATGCCTTCGACGTGGAGCCTGGCGAACTGGTGGTGCACGTCGAGCACGGCATCGGGCGCTTCCTGGGGCTCGAGGAGATTGTCGTGGGCGATCAGCGGCGCGAGGCCTTTGCGTTGGAATATGCCGGCGGGGCGAAACTCTACGTGCCCACCACCCACGCCCACCTCCTCTCGCGCTACATCGGCCCGGAGAAGGGCAAGGTCAAGCTCCACGCCCTCGATGGCAAGCGTTGGCAGAGCGAAAAGGAGGCCGCCAAGCGCGGGATTGAGGACCTGGCCGTTCGCCTGCTGGAGACCCAGGCCCGCCGGCGCGCGTTGCCCGGCTTCGCCTTCGACCTCTCCAACCCCTGGATTGCCGAGTTTGAGGCCCTCTTCCCCTGGCAGGAGACGCCTGACCAGGCGCGCGTCATCGCCGAGGTGAAGGAGGATATGGCCTCACCCACCGCGATGGATCGCCTCCTCTGTGGCGACGCGGGCTATGGCAAGACCGAGGTCGCGATGCGCGCGGCCTTCATCGCCGTCTGCAACCACAAGCAGGTGGCCCTGCTCGCGCCCACCACGGTCCTCGCCGAGCAGCACTACGCCACCTTCTGCGAGCGTATGGCCCCCTTCCCGGTGCGTATCGAGGTCCTCTCGCGCTTTCGCACCGCCGCCCAACGCGCCGAGACCCGACGCGCCGCCGCCAAGGGGCAGATTGACATCCTTATCGGCACCCACGCCCTGCTCACTGAGAATGTTCCCTTCCAGGACCTCGGGCTGTTGGTGGTCGATGAGGAGCAGCGCTTCGGCGTGGCCCACAAGGAGCAGCTCAAGCGCCTGCGCGCGTTGGTCGATGTGCTGACGATGAGCGCCACCCCCATCCCGCGCACCCTCTACCTCTCGTTGACCGGCGCGCGCGACCTCTCGCTTCTGCAGACTCCGCCCCAGAACCGCGTTGCCGTCGAGACCGTCATCCAGCGCGATGACGATGGCCTCGTGGCCGCCGCCATTCGCAAGGAGCTTGCGCGTGGCGGGCAGGTCTTCTTCCTGCACAACCGCGTCCACACCATTGGCCGGCTCTTTGCACGGTTGCAGGGGTTGGTCCCCGAGGCGCGTATCCTCGTTGCCCACGGGCAAATGGCCACCGACGAGCTCGCCGCCACGATGCGCACCTTCGCCACGGGTCAGGCCGACCTTCTCCTCTGCACCTCCATTATCGAGAGCGGCATCGATATTCCTCGCGCCAACACCATCCTCATCGACCGCGCCGACCGCTTTGGTCTCGCCGAGCTCTACCAGCTGCGCGGGCGCGTCGGCCGCTCGGCCACCCGCGGTTTCGCCTATCTCCTCCTCCCGGGCGAGGGGTTGGTCGATAGCGACGCGCGCAAGCGGTTGCAGGCCCTCAAGCGCCATAGCGGCCTCGGCGCCGGTTATGCCATCGCCTTGCGCGACCTCGAGATCCGCGGCTCGGGCAACCTCCTGGGCGCAGCCCAGAGTGGGCATATCGCCGCCATCGGCTTCGGGCTCTACTGTCAGCTCCTGCGCCGGACCGTCGCCCGCCTCAAGGGCGAGAAGGTGCCCACCTTGGTCGATGTCGAGCTCGCCCTCGAGCCGCTCGACACCTCCCCCGGCGCCAGCGGTCCCAACGCCGCCGCTATTCCCTACGACTATATCGAGGACGAGGCCCAGCGGATGAATGTCTATCGCCGCTGTGCCGAGGCCGTCTCCGAGCGCGAGGTCAAGACCCTGCAGGCCGAGCTGGCCGACCGCTTCGGCCCCCTCCCGCCCCCCGCTGTGCGTGCCCTGCGTCTGACCCGCCTGCGTATCCTTGCTGCCGAGGCCGGGCTCTGCAAGGTGGAGGTCGCCGCCGGAACCCTCACCGCCTACGACCGCCGCACCCGCGCCCCCCTCCGCGCCCTCAACGCCGCCCCCTTGCCCCCCCGCGCGCTCACCTCCCCCGAGCTCCTCCTCTCCCACCTCGAAAAGCGCCTCTCCCCCCTCCTCTCCCCCCGCCCCTAGCGTGGCGCTGGCGGCCGGGGTGTGCTACAATGCGCCTTAGGAGGTGCACAGAGGATGAACGAGCGAATGCTTCAGCGGTGTCGCACGTGGGATTATCGCTCGCGGGGCATCTATATGATTACGCTCACGACCCTCAACCGGCGGCCGCTATTCGGTCGGCTGGTGGGGGGCGAGGCAACCCCTGCTATCTGCCGGAGCGCGCTTGGGGAGTTGGTAGCGCGGTGCTGGGAGGCCATTCCTTCGCATTTTCCAGATGTGGGCGTGAACGTGGAGGCGCCGATGATTATGCCCGATCACTTCCACGGCGTGCTCTTTGTCTATAAGGAGCAGGCCAAGCCGTTGGGGGCGATTATCCGCGGCTTCAAGGCGGGCGTGAGCAAGGAGGCGCGGGCGTTGGGGCTTGCCGAGGGGCCTATCTGGGCGCCGGGCTTTCACGATCGCATCCTCTTCCAAAAGGGGCAGCTCGAGCACATGCTCGCGTATATTCGCGACAATCCCCGCCGTCTGGCAATCAAGCGGGCCCATCCCGAGCTCTTTCGCGTGGTGCGTGATCTGCCCTTGGTCGGGCATACCTTCGCGGCGATTGGCAACCATTTTCTGCTGGATCGGCCGGTGCGCCTTGCGTTGCAGTGCTCGCGCCGCATTTTACCCGAGGCGCTCGCGCGGCAACAGGAGCAGCTCTTGGCTCAGGCACGGCAAGGTGCGGTGCTGATTTCGCCGTGTATTAGCCCGGGTGAAAAGCAGATTGCCCGGGCGGCCCTAGAGGCCGAGCTGCCGCTGGTGGTCTTGCTCGAAAATGGCTTCCCGCCCCTCTACACGCCGCCCAAGCGCTACTTTGAGGCCTGTGCCCAAGGGCGGTTGCTAATGCTCGCGCCGTGGCCCTATCACGCCCAGAAGCGCACCATCACCCGCGAGCAGTGCCTGGCCTTGAATGCCTTTGGTGCCCGGCTCGCAAGCC
>CAMGJH010000150.1 GCA_946056345.1 uncultured Lentisphaeraceae bacterium
AGCACCTGTGAGATTGGCCTTCTGCAGGTTTGCATCTCGGAGATTTGCCCGGTATAGGTCGACGCCGTGGAGCCTGGCGTCCTGGAGGTTGGCTTTTGAGAGGTCCGCCCCGTTGAGACGCGCTCCAGCGAGGCCCGCGCCAGAGAGATCGGCCCCAGAGAGACTGGCTCCCTGGAAGGCCGCCCTGTAAATGTCGGCCCCATGGAGGTTGACATTTTCTAGGTGCGCATCACTGAGGTCCGCTCCTGGTAGGTTTGCTCCATGAAGGTCCGCCTGCGTGAGGTTGGCCTCGCGGAAATGAGCATCACGGAGATCGGCTTCAGCTAGGTTTGCTCCCAAGAGGTTTGCTCTGAAGAAAACTGCGCCTTGCAACTGCGCTCCGGAGAGATTGGCTATCCTGAGATCGGCCCTATCAAATAAGACTCCTTCCAAGTTGAGCTGACTCAAGTCTTCCCCAGCGAGGCTGGCATCCCGGAAGTCTCTCCGCCCCTTTTTAATGGCGGCTTCTACTTCTTTTCTGGTCATGGTTCTATCTCCTACATGCGTCCCTATTGTTAAGCCCCTGCACGACGGGCGCTTTTCCGTGCAGTGGCTGTTTGACTTAGCGCAGTGCGCCATCTAGTTTGGCCCCTCGGAGGTCTGCGCCGTCGAGGTTCACCTCACGGAGGTCTACTCCGGAGAGGTTGGTCCTCTGCAGGTCCGCTCCACAGAGGTTAGCTCCCTCTAGGTTGGCCAAATTGAAACCCGAACCTGTGAGACGTGCCTTCTGCAGGTTGGCTTTTCTGAGATTTGCCCGGTAGAAGTTCACTCCACAGAGCCTGGCATCCTGGAGGTTGGCTCCAGAGAGGTTTGCTTCCTCAAGCATAGCCCCTTGGAGGTTCGCTCCTTGGAGGTCGGCATTTAGGAGATTTGCCGACCGAAGGTCAGCCCAGTAGAGGTTCGCCTGGAAAAAATCTGCCTTCGATAGGTCAGCGGATGCCAGGCCGGCCTCCTCTAGGTTCGCCATCTGGAGGCTGGCCATCCTGAGGACCGCCTTCTGCAAGTTCGCTTTCCATAGGTCAGCACAAGCCAGCTTGGCGGCCCTCAGATCGGCTTCCTGCAAGTTTGCCTTTGAAAGATGCGTCGCCACTAAGTCTGCTTCACAGAGCTTTGCATTGCTGAGATCCGCACCTCGGAGGTCCGCTTTCCAGAGGAACGCTCCTTGGAGGTTCGCCTCCTGGAGATCTGCAAGAAGGAGCCGCGCCTTCCATAGATGCGCTCCCTGAAGGCTTGCCTCTTTTAGGCTGGCCTCCTGGAGGCAGGCCCCGTCTAAGTCGGCCCTGTCTAGCACGGCTCCGGAGAGGTCTGCTCTGGAGAGGACGGCATCGTAGATGTAGGCCCCACGGAGATCCGCCTCCATAAGCACCGCGCCTTCAGCGTTTGCTCCCTGAAGACGGGCCTCCTGTAAGTGCGCATGCTCGAGGCGTGCCTTGCTAAGGTTTGCACCTTGAAGATTCACTCTGAAAAGATCAGCCCGCCAGAAGTTGGCTCCGCAAAGGTTCGACCCATGCAGGTCCACCCCCCGGATGTCGAGATGTGAGAGGTCTGCGCCTGAAAGGTCCTCTCCGTGAAAGTCCTTCCGCCCTTCTTTAAGGGCAGAAAGCAGTTCTTCTCGTGTCATTCTTGTGTCTCCTGTGTGCGTCACTGCTGTTTAGCCCCTGTGTGACGGACGCTTTTCCGCACAGGGGCTGTTGGTTGCTACTTAAAAGATGCTCCACGCTAGGTTGACATCCTTGAGATTGACCCCGTCTAGTTTGACCCCTCGGAGATCGGCTCCAGAGAGATTCGCCTCGCTGAGGTTGGCTCCGGAAAAATCGGATCCCCTGAGGTCTGCTCCCTGGAGGTCCGCCCCCGTGAGATCAGCTCCATTGAGGCTGGCATCACGGAGGTTTGCGGCACAAAGATCAGCCTGGTAGAGACTAGCCTCCTGGAGGTTAGCTTCGCGGAGATACGCTTCCTTGAGGTTGGCCCTCATGAGATCCGCTTTGTAGAGGTCTGCTCTTAGGAGCGAACTACCGGAGAGATTCGCTTCACGGAGGTTAACTCCAACAAGAACCACATCCCGGAGATCTGCCCGAGATAAGTTCACTCCCTGAAGATTGACATCGGAGAGCTCCGCACCCTGGAGCACCGCTCCGGAGAGGTTTGCCCCTTTGAGTTTCGCTTTAGAGAAGTTGGCATCCTGGAGGTCGGCCTCCCGAAGGTCAGCACCCTCGAAACTCGCTCCCCGGAGATCCGCTTTGCAGAACTTCGCTCTCCAGAACGAGCCGCCGAATAGGTTCGCTCCACGAAGATCCGCCCCTCGAAGCCCCGCATACCAGAGCTTTGCTCCGGAGAGGTCGGCCCTCTGAAGGTCGGCTTTGTGTAGACCGGCCTCCTCAAGGTTAGCCACCCGGAGATCCGCTCCGGAGAGGTTAGCCTCAAGAAAGACCGCACGCTCTAGGATCGCCCCAAAGAGGTTCGCCTTGAGGAGGTTCGCTCCGGACAGGTCGGCCTCGCGGAGATTCGCCCCAGAGAGATTCGCTTCCCTGAGCTCGACGTCGCAGAGATCCGCATCTGCGAGGTCTGCCCCCGTGAAAATGGCCTCTTGGAGATCTGCTCCGGAAAGATCAACACCCCTGAGGCAGGCTTTACGGAAACAAGCCCTCTGGAAGCTGAGGCCACGAAGCTCCTTCCCGAAAAGATCCTCCCCAGAAAAGTCCTCATCGTGAAAATCTTTCCGCCCCTCTTTAATGGCGTCTTCAAGTTCCTGTCGTGTCATGATGTGCCTTCCTATGTGCGTCACTGCTGTTGAACCCCTGCACGACGGACGCTTTTCCGCGCAGGGGCTGTTCGTTACTTAGCGGGACGCTCCATCTAGCTTCGCTCCGGAGAGGTTCGCTCTGGATAAGTTTGCTCCTCGGAGATCTGTTTTGCGCAGGTCTGCTCCCCGTAGAGCAGCACCCTCTAAGTTTGCTCCGCGAAGGTCGGCTCCCTGGAGATTCGCACACCAAAGCGCCGCTCCGGATAATTTTGTTCCTCGGAGATTTGTTCTGCGCAGGTCGGTCTCCCGGAGGTCCGCACCCTCTAAGTTTGCTTCGCGAAGGTCGGCTCCCTGGAGATTCGCACACCAAAGCGACGCTTTAGCTAGGTTGGCCCTCTGTAGGTTGGCTCCGAGGAACCTGACCTCCTCGAGGTTTGCCTCCCGGAGGTCCGCTCCAGAGAGGTCAGCGCCCTCTAGGTTGGTCCCTGAGAGGTCTGTCCTCTGAAGGTTCGCCCCAGAGAGATTCGCTCCGTGGAGGTCGACATTTACAAAAGCCGCTTCCTCAAAGTCAACCCCCTCGAGATCAGCTCCGGGTAAGCTGACCGTGTCGATGATAATACACGTGAAGTCTTTGCGACCTTCGTTAAGTGCTTCCACGAATCCCGTCTGTTCCATGGTTCTTTCTCCTATGTACGTCCCTACTGCTGTTGAACCCCTGTGCGGCCGACGCTTTTCCGCGCAGGGGCTGTTCGTTACTTAGTGGCCCTAAGCACGCACACCGGTAAGAATGGTGTTCCGAAAGTGCGCATCGTCGAAGTGCGCTTTTTGGAGATCGGCTCCGGAGAGGTTGGTTTCATGCAAATTCGCCTTCTTCAGGTCCGCTCTACGAAGGTTGACCCCTTGCATGTCCGCCTGCCGGAGATCCGCCCTATTGAGGTTGGCAGCCTCAAGATTTGCCTCTTGTAGGTTTGCCATCTGAAGGTGTGCCCCATCGAGGTTTGCCCTCTGAAGGTTCGCTCCTCGAAGATCCGCCTTACATAGGGTCACCCCCTGAAGATTGGCTCCGGAGAGATCCGCACCATGCAGATCCACTTCGGAGAGGTTGGCCCATTGGAGGTTCGCTCCCTGCAGGGCAGCTCCCTGAAGGTCGGCTCCGCGAAGGTCAGCCATCATTAAGTCGGCCCCTCGAAGGTTGGCCTCACGGAGCCCGATTCCTTTGAGCTCCGCCACCTGGAGGTCTGCTCCGTAGAGGTTGGCACCCCGTAGATCAGTCTCCTCGATGCTAGCCCCGCGGAAGTTGGCTCCGGATAGATTAGCTCCGGAGAGGTTGACCTTACGGTAATTCGCACTTTCGAACTCCGCCTCCCGGAGGGC
>CAMGJH010000151.1 GCA_946056345.1 uncultured Lentisphaeraceae bacterium
TTGCGCGCAGAGAGAGAAACGCGCGAAAATGCTTGCCTTTTGGAAGGGGAGTTTGCTAACATTCCAACAGTGCGAGGGCGGTAGCGTGCCGCCGGGCACGTGCGCAACTAAGGAGTAAAGGCTATGAAGGCAAGTCTCAAGAGTGGCTTCACGATGATTGAATTGCTCGTCGTGATCGTGATTATCGGTATTCTCGCGGGTTCGTTGTTCGGACCGGTGACGAACTTCCTGTTGGAGGGCAACCTCACGGGTATGATGGGGAATGGCCGCAAGGTCGTGCAGGCCATCATCGCCGCTGATATGTCTGGGCGTTATGAAGGAATCGCGTGGCCGGCGGACGAGAATAGCGAGGATGCCCCCACCGAAAAGCCCAACGGTCCGGATATGTATCAGAAGTTCTCCTCCACCGCTAAGTACTTCGAGGAGGCCCTCTACGTCAAGGAGACGGATGTCACCAAGCGCAATCGCCTGAAAGTGCTCAAGGACATCGAGCCGGCGATGATTGCTGGCCAGGGCATTCCCACCGCCTCGGGCACAACCATCGACGACAAGAACTGCGCCTGGGTTCTCGCCAAGAACGCCAATGGTGATGCCCCCTCCGCCGCGCCAGTCTTCGCGACGCGCAACGTTGTGGGCTCGACCCTTGTGCAGACCGCCGGCAACGATATCTCGGCCGACGTCGACAGCCTCCTCAACACCCAGAAGCCCTTCCAAAAGACCGGCTGCGTGCTGATCTACAAGGATGGCTCGGGCAAGAAGTTCAAGGCTGACCAGGTCCTTGCCAAGGAGATGATTGGCAACTTGGGCTCCAGCAAGCTCAACGAGTATGAGCAGGGCGAGGGCAACAAGTTCGAGTTTATGCAGACTGGTGCCTCCAACTAAGGCGAGTCCCCCAACAGAATGCAAACAGCGCGGTGGCCGAGGCCACCGCGCTGTTTATTGGGAAGGGTTGATAACGGCTGTAGCCGACGGCTATCAACTGAGCTTCTTCTCCCAATCACCGAAGCCGGCGCGGGTGCCGACGAAGCGCAGTCCGACGGGCTGGCCATTGCGGTAGAGGACCGATTGCCAGATGGCCGGGTTTGAGCCGTCATCCACGCGGCGCTCCTCCAGATCGGGCGAGCGGACATCGCCCAGGGTGTGGAACTCGACATCCTCAACCTTCATAAAGAGCGGCAGACGAGGGTCGGCCCAAGGCGTGGTCTCGCCGGCGGGGGCCAGGAGGTTCTTGGCGGCGAGGGTGCCCATTAGCTGGGCGCGGCGGACGGCACAGACGGGGAGTGCCTCGGTGGGGCGGGCAACGTCTCCGGCTACGAAGATGCCCGGGGCGACGGAGAGATCGCGCACCGAGCAGATGCCGCGGTCGAAGCGGAAGCCGGCGGAGGTGGCCGGTTCGGCTTTGGGGCGGGCGCCGGTGGAGCAGAGGACAAAGTCGTCATCGGCGATCTCGGTGCCGTCGGCGAGGGTGATCGAAGTGGGGTTGATGGTCTGGATGGACTTCCCCACGAAGAGGGTGATGCCCTTCTTCTCGAGGGCCGCGCGCAGGACGCCGTCTCCACCCTCGCCCAAAACGCCATTGGCTAGGCGGGGGGAGACCTCAATGACCGTGACGCGCAGTCCGGCCATCGCCGCGCGCAGGGCGCTTTCCAAGCCCAGGACGCCACCGCCGATAATGGTCAGGCGCTTGCCGGGGGCGACCTTGGATGCAATGGCACGCGCGTCGGCCATCGACCAGAGGACGTGGATGCGCCCGGCACCAGTGCCGGCGAAGGGGGGAATGAAGGGGGCCGAGCCGTTGGCCAGGAGGATGCCATCGAAGGCTTCACCGTTGACCGACGGGGTGGGGGCGGCGGAGAGTTGGGTGACTGGGGCGTAGGCGAGGGTGATACCCGCCTTGGCGTAGGCTTCGGCCGGCTTGATGCGGATGGCTTCGGGAGTGGCTTGTCCGAAGGCAACGGCGATGAGACGCGGACGGAAGTAGGGAAGCTCCCCGGTCTCGGCGCTCCAGATGGTGACTTGGTGGCCGGCATTGGCGAGGATGAAGGCACCCTCGACTCCGGCGTGTCCGGCTCCGACGACTGCAAAACGACTCATAACACTCCTTTGATGGCGGATGAATGAACTCTAGACTGCGTCTAGTATAGCACAAATAAGCCTTACATTGCCTGGCGGCTTTTTGCTAGCATTGAGCACAACACGGGCAAGCTGCGCGTGCGTTCGGATTGGAGCAAAAATGGCTTTGGCACTTCAAGCAACGGCATTGGGCAAGAGTTTTCACGTGGAAGGGCGCGAGATTGCAGTCCTCAAGGGGGTGGACCTGGCAGTCCCGGCGGGGGCGTTCCACGCGGTGATGGGCCCCTCGGGGTCGGGCAAGAGCACACTCTTGAATCTCTTGGCGGGGCTCTTGCCGCCGGACCAGGGCGAGGTCTGCGTGGCCGGGCGCGCGCTCACGGGGCTCAGCGACCGCGAGTTGACCCTGCTTCGCCGCCGCACGGTGGGGATTGTCTTCCAGGATTACAACCTCATTCCCACGCTCACTGTGGCCGAGAACATCGCGCTGCCGGCCCTGCTCGATGGCGCGGAACCGCCCCCGGCGCGTCTGGAGAAGCTCTTGGAGCTGGTGGGGCTCACCCATCGGCGCGATCAGCCGGCCGAACGGCTCTCCGGTGGCGAAGCCCAGCGCACGGCCATTGCCCGGGCCTTCGCGATGGAGCCTGGCATTATCCTGGCCGACGAGCCCACCGGCAACCTCGACTCCCCCGCCGCCGCCGAGTTCTGCGCCACCCTCACGCGCCTCAACCGTGAACTCGGGACGGCCATCCTCCTCATCTCGCACGATGCGCAGGTGGCCTCTGCGGCCGACACGGTCCATGTCCTCTGCGATGGCCGTCTGCGCGGCTCCTTCGCCACCAACCATTCGGCCGAAGAGGTCTCCCGCCGCTACCTGGAGGCCCTCTCGTGAAGGCCCTCGCGCTCCTCTTCCGCGATGCCCTCCGGCGCGACCGCGTCCGCCTGGGCTGCGCCCTCCTGGGCGTGGTGGCCGCCGCCGCGCTGCTGACGTGGTCGGTGGGGTTGGCCGAGACGACCCACGCGCAATGCCGGCCCCTAAGCGAGGCGATGGGCAAGCCCTTCGATTGCTGGGTCTCCACCGGGCGGGCCTCGGCAGCGGCTCCAAAGGGTTCCGGAATGCAGACGCTCGCTCACGGCACGCCCGTCAAGATGATCCCCGAGGCGGTCGTCCAGGCGGTCAAAGCTTCGCCCGACATTACTCGCCTACGGACCACGGCGGTCTTCCGTTGTGCCATCGATTGGCGGCCGGAGGGGCGGCCCTTGCAGGGGCCCGGCGTGACGGCCGGTCTGGCGGCGGTGCGCGACTTTCCCGAGTGCCCCTATCCCGACGGCCTGGCACAGGGCCGTTGGCCGCAAGCGGAGGCCGCCGAGCCTGAGTGCGCCCTCTCGCCTTTGGCCTTCGGCAAGGAGGGCTTCGAGGTAGCCCCGCCGGTGGGTAGCCGCGTGGAGGTGGTCACGCCGATCGGGCGCGTGACCGTGCGCATCTGCGGCTACCTCTCCGAGCGCATTCGCCCAGTCTCCGGCTTTCCGACCCTTTTTGCCAGCGACAACCTGGCCCGCGCGGCCGCGCTGGTCGACACCCCCGGCGCCTGCAACCTGATGTTGATTGAACTCAAGCCGCTGCGCAGCCCTGAGGCGTTGGAACGACTGGTGCGGAGCGTCTCGCCCGAGGACGATGCCGCGATGCTCGTCACGCGCTCTGCCCTCCTGCGTCAACTGCGCAGCGATGCCACCAACAATCTCCTCTTCCAACTTCCGCTCCTGGTGGCGCTCGCGTGTGTGGCCACGGTGTGTATGCTCGTCAACGCCCTCTGCGTGGGGCTGGAGCAGAACCGTCTGCGCTATGCCCGTCTGCGGGCCCTGGGGATGAGCGCTGGACAGTTGGCGCGCTTGGTGGCGGGCGAGGGGGCGGCGTTGACGGCCCTCGGCGGCTTGGTGGGTTTTGCCCTGGGCGCGGGGAGCCTGGCGCTCTTCGTCATCCCCAAGCCGACGATCTTCCCGGATGGTCTGGCGGTGGGGTGGGTGACGGCCCTCTCGGTGGCCGGACTCTTGGTGCTCTCGCT
>CAMGJH010000152.1 GCA_946056345.1 uncultured Lentisphaeraceae bacterium
CCCGCCCCGGGTCGAGGGTCAACCCGGGCCTACCTCGAGGTCAACCCGGGGCGGATGGCTACGCAAGAGGAAACCACAAAGAACACAGAGGGCACAAAGAAGCACACAGGGCTGCGCAGGGGGAAAGGCTGAAAGGCACCGCTAAGGGTTTTGCAGTGGCCTGCTCCGCAGGCCCAGGTGGCCGCCGGGACGGCGGCCTGCAAAACCTGTGGCGCGGGGGCTTGAGGCGAACGGTGAACAGCCCATAGCCGAGGTGCCCGGCGGGCGCGCCGGCCGGGGTGGAGCGCCCTGCGCTCCCGAGGGGTGTGGGGGCGAGCAGCCCCCACATACGCTAGCGGGTGGGGCGGAAGAGGTCGCCAGCAGGGTCGTTGCTGGGGCGGCCGGGACGCGAGCCGGAGCCGGGACGGGAGCCGCCAGGCATCGGCGGCCTATCGCCGGAGCCGGGGCCGTTGTTGTTGCCGTTGCCGGGGCGGAAGGGGCCTTGGCCGTTGTTGGTGTTGTTGGTGTTGCCGGGGCGGTTGGGTCGTCGGCCGCCGCCGACGGAGGTGGAGGTGCCGCGTTTGGAGGAGTCGTTGGCGGAAGCGGCGAGGGAGGGGTTTTGGGAGAGGATGCCCATCGGCAGCTCGACGATGCGCTTGGCCTCGATGGGGTCTGCGTCCTTTTCGGCGCCCTCCATCCAGAGGGTGAGCTCGAGGGCGGTGGGGAGGGTGTTGGTCTTGGTCCACTCGTCGATCCAGTTGAGCTCGTCATCGGCGGTGCGGGCGGTGTCGGGGTCGAGGAGGCGGCAGTTGAAGCCGACGACTTTGGGGGAGAGGGAGAGTTCGATGGTGTCGCGGTCGGGATCGAAGGCATCGAGTTGGAGGCCTTGGCGCCAGGCGCGGATGGTGAAGCCGCCGGGGAAGGGGGCGTCGGGCTCGGTGATGGTGACGCGGATGCGGTGGGGGACGTCGGCGAAGTCGGCATCTTCGCCAACGAGGGCGGCCCCGACCTTGGTCCACTCGATGAGGTCGTGAGAGCGGGGGTCGTCGCCGTCATCGGTGAAGATGAGGCCATACTGTTCGCCGGAGCCTGGGTAGTAGGCGGAGCGGAGGGCGGCGGTGAGTTGCTCGAGGAGGTAGTCGGCGTGGTTGGTGGCGTCGATGGCGGCGCGGCCGCTCTCCCAGGCGCGGACGACGGCGTTGAAGGAGGTGAAGAGCATCGCGGTGAGCAGGCCCAGGAGGGTCAGGGCGATGAGGACCTCGACGAGGGTAAAGGCGCGGCGGAGGCGGCGGGACATGGTCAGTTTTCCAGGCGGAGGTAGCGGACGATTTCTTCGCGGTTGGCGCCTTCGCCCCAGGTGACGACGGTGCGCACCACATAGAGGCGGTCGTCTTCAACGCCCTCTTCGGGGTCGGGTTTGTCGTCGACGGTGCGCGAAAAGAGGTAGCCCTCGCGGAGGGAGCCATCGGGGTCGACGGGGACGTCTTCTTCGATGTTGGTGATGTCGCGCAACGGGTGGGCGAGTTCGCCGAGGGAGAAGACGTAGGCGACCTCTTGGCGTTCGCGGGCGATGGCGACCATTCGGGCGCTGACGATGATGGAGCGGTAGAGGACGGCGAGGGCGCCGCCGAGGATGACGACGGCGATCATCATCTCCAGCAGGGTGAAGCCGGCGCGGGAGGAGGAGCGGCGGGGGGCGCGGGGGGACATCAG
The DNA here is from genome assembly GCA_946056345.1 of uncultured Lentisphaeraceae bacterium. Classification (GTDB taxonomy): domain Bacteria; phylum Verrucomicrobiota; class Kiritimatiellia; order RFP12; family DVOR01; genus Spyradenecus. The sequence goes on from CAMGJH010000152.1 coordinate 1,693, forward strand.
GCGCGGCAGAGGGGCTCGGGGGCGGCGGCGCGGGCGGCGGCCAGGGCCTCGGCGAGGGTCTGCTTGAATTGGGCGGAGAGGGTGTTGGAGAAGCGCCGCTCGATGTCGGAGAGGGGCGTGTGCTGGCCGATGGCCTCGGCGCGGAGGAGGAGGTTCTCGCCGGGGGTGTCGTCGAGGCAGGCGTTGATGATGTCGGCCACAGTCAGACGGTTGAGGGAGCGCGAGAGGACATAGCCGGCGGGGACGGTGGAGCCGCTGTCGATGACCGGCAGGAGAATGCGGTTGCGCTCGAGGATGGCCGCCACGCGCAGGACCTCGCGCTCGGGGAGGGCAAAGGCATCGGCGAACTGGCTGACGGTGAGGGCTTGGGAGGAGTCCTCGAAGGTGCGGGCGGTGGCGAGGGTGAGGGCGAGGGCGAGGACGATGGTGTCGCGCTCGGAGGGGTGCGTGAAGGCCGATTCGCGCAGGAGCTCGCGGCGGTGTTGGTGGACGTAGCAGATTTCCGCGCCCAGGAGGATGATTTGCCAACTCGAGTAGATCCAGAAGAGGAGGATGGGCAGGGCGATGAGCGATCCGTAGAGGCGGCTGTTGTTGGCGATGCCGATTTGCAGGACCATACAGAGCTTGAAGAAGAGCGAGAGGACCACCGTGGTGACGGCCGCGCCCAGGAAGGCGCTCGGCACGCGGACGTGGGTGTTGGGCAGGAAGCCGAAGAGGAAGGCGAAGAGGAGCGTGCCCAGGCTTAGGGAGAGGAGCGAGCTGGCGATGCCGAAGCGCTCGATGAAGGCGTGGATACCCCAAAGGTTGGGCATCATCCGGGTGATGGAGTCGAGCACCGGCAGGGAGGTGGCCGCCAGGACCAGGAGCGGCACCACGATGATGACGCTCAGGTAGTCGGTGAACTTGCGCCAGATGGGCCGGGCCTTGCGGATGCCCCAGATGGCGTTGAAGCTGTTCTCCACCTTGCCCAGGACGCTGATGACCATAAAGATGAGGGCCACCGCGCCGACGGTGCCAATCTTGGCGAAGTTGATGGAGTCGATTTGCGCAAAGACGGTGCGGCAGAGGTCGCGCAAGGCATCGGCGGCGGCAGCGGCCTCGGTGCGCTTGGCAGGGGGCTGCGTGGCAGCGGGGGACGGAGGGGAGTCGGGCGAATAGAGGGGCGTGGCGGTCTGCTCGCGGGCGTTCATCTGGCCGACGAAGGAATCGATATTCTCCATCAACTTCTGCTCGGCGAGCTCACCGGCACCGAAGGCTTTGAGGGAGGTGAGGCCGAGGGTGAGCACCGGGATGACAGCCATCATCGTGATGTAGGTGAGGGCCGAGGCGTGGAGGATGGAGCCATCGCGCAGATAGCAGCGCAGGGTGAGCATCGTGAAGCGCAACAGGCGGATGAGCAGGCGCAGACCGCGGGGGTACTCGGCGAGATCGAGGCGCCAGAGGTGCTCGACGAGAAAGGCTTTGACTTTTGCGAACATAAGGCTCTCCCGGGGCGGCAGGGCCCCGCAGGTTAGGAATTGAGCACGTCGGGCGCGTACTTGCGGATGACGGCGCGGCAGCGGGCGACCACCTCGTCCATCGTCGAGAGGTCCTCGCGGCGCATCGTGTCGAGCAGGCGCTGCATATCGAAGTAGGCGATGCGGCAGATGAGCTCCTTGACGCGCGGGATGAGGTTGGCCGACATACTCAGGCGCCGGATGCCCATCCCCACAAGGAGCAGCGCGGCCAGGGGGTCGGAGGCCATCTCGCCGCAGACGCAGACGGGGCGGTCGTAGCGGCGCGCGGCCTTGACGACGTGGTTGATCATCCCAAGGATGACCGGGTGAAGGGGCTGGTAGAGGTGGGCGATGGACTCGTTCCCGCGGTCGACGGCGAAGGTGTATTGAACCAGGTCGTTGGTGCCCAAGGAGAAGAAGTCGCACTCGCGGGCGAGCTTGTCGGCTTGAAGCGCGGCGGCGGGGACCTCGATCATCACGCCCTCGGGCACATCGTTGCGGAAGGGAATGCCCTCTTCCACCAGCTCTTGCTTGCATTGGCGGACGAAGGCGCGGCAGGCGCGGAGCTCCTCGAGGGTGGTCACCATCGGATACATCAGCTCGCAGTGGCCCATCACGGCCGCACGGAGGATGGCGCGCACCTGGTGGCGGAAGGTTTCGCGGTTGTTGAGGAGGTAGCGCACGGAGCGATTGCCGAGGAAGGGATTGGCCTCCTTGGCGTGGCTGCGGCCGACCATCTTGTCGCCCCCGATGTCCAGCACGCGCAGCGTGACCGGCTTGCCGTGGCAGGCGCAGATAACCTCCGAGTAAGCGCGAAACTGCTCCTCTTCCGTCGGCTCGCGGCCCAAGCCAATCCACAGGTATTCGGTGCGGTAGAGGCCAATGCCCTGCGCCCCGTGCTCGCCGATGCCCTCAAAGCCAACGCTGTGATCGGCATTGGCC
>CAMGJH010000153.1 GCA_946056345.1 uncultured Lentisphaeraceae bacterium
AAGAACGGGCGGCGCACGGGGGCCCCCTTCGGGCCCCAGGAGCCGCGTACCCCCCTTTTTCGCATCCGCCCCGGGTTCGCCTCGAGGTAGGCCCGGGTTCGCTTTGGCCCCGGGGCGAGTGGCCTCACGTAGCGAGCCGCTCACCCATCTTTGAGGTTTCCGTGCGCTTGTGGTAGAATAGGCGCGTTTTTGTTCCAATTAGGGAGAGACGATGATGAAGTTTGAGACGAAGTGCGTTCAGGCCGGCTGGGAGCCGAAGAATGGCGAGCCGCGCGTGATGCCGATCTACCAGAGCACCACCTTTAAGTTTGACTCCTCGCAGCACGTGGCCGACCTCTTTGACCTGAAGGTGGGCGGGCACTTCTACACCCGCTTGAGCAACCCGACGCTGGACGCGGTGGAGCAACGCATCGCGGCGTTGGAGGGCGGCGTGGGGGCGATGCTCACCAGCGCCGGTCAGGCCGCCAGCACGATGGCCATTCTCAACCTTGCCCACAGCGGCGACCACGTGGTCTCTTGCTCGGCAATCTACGGCGGCACGGTGAACCTCTTCGGCGTCACCTTGCAGAAGCTGGGGATTGACTTCACCTGGGTCTCGCCCGACGCGACCGACGAGGAGATTGCCGCGGCCATTCGCCCGAATACCAAGGCGGTCTTTGGCGAGACGCTGGCGAACCCGGCCCTGGCGGTGCTGGATATCGAGCGCTGGGCGAAGGTGGCCCACGCCCACGGTCTGCCGCTCATCCTCGACAACACCTTCCCCACGCCCTACCTCTGCCGGCCCTTCGAGTTCGGGGCCGACATCGTGGTCCACGCCACCACAAAGTACCTCGATGGTCACGCGATGAGCCTGGGCGGGGTCATCGTCGATAGCGGGAACTTCGACTGGGCGGCTTCGGGGCGCTTCCCGGAGTTTACCGAGCCTGACGCTTCCTACCACGGCCTCATCTACACCCAGGCCTTCGGCAAGGCCGCCTACATCGTCAAGGCCCGTGCCCAGCTGATGCGCGACCTCGGCGCCCAGGCCGCCCCGATGAACGCCTTCCTCCTGGGGATGGGCATTGAGACCCTCCCCCTGCGGATGGAGCGCCACAGCGCCAACGCCCAGACCGTGGCCGAGTGGCTGGCCAACAACCCGAAGGTCGACTGGGTGCGCTATCCCGGCCTGCCCGGCGACAAGTATCACGCGCTGGCCAAGAAGTATCTGCCCCTGGGCTGCTCGGGGGTCATCTCCTTCGGTGTCAAGGGCACGCGTGAGGACGCGATGCGCCTGATGGACGCGCTCAAGATGATTAAGATCGTCGTCCATGTGGCCGACGCGCGCACCTGCGTGCTTCATCCCGCGAGTATGACCCACCGCCAGCTGACCGATGAGCAGCTCGTCAAGGCCGGTATTTCGCCGACGATGGTCCGCCTCTCGGTGGGCATTGAGCACGTTGATGACATCCTCGCCGACCTCGCTCAGGCCTTTGAGCAGGTGAAGTGAGGGAAATGAATAGTCGACAGTCAACAGTCGACAGGCGCTCGCTGCGCTCGCGGATGACAGATGACGGAGGACAGATGACAGAAAGCCCAACCAGTGCCCGTCGCCGAACGCGTCCTGTCGACGCCCTTCTCCATTGCACTTTGGTGTTTCTGTTGATATGCCTCTTCGTCGTGCTCTGTGGTTGCACCGGGCCGACGCTGCGGGCGCTCAACTCGCGCGAGGCGAAGATCGACGTCTACCCCTCGGGTGAGGTGCGCGTCTATGGCGAACCCATTGCGTTGCGCGACCTGGAGAGCACGGTCCGCCGATCCTCCACCCGGCCGCAAGATACCATCCTCATCCGCCTGCACGGTGACCCCGAGGGGCCCGAGCTCTCTCAGATGCGCCGCCTGGTCACCGACCAAATGCTCCGCGCCAACCACTACAAGTTCAACTTCATCTCCACCCCGCTGGCCACGGTGCAGATCTATGACCCGGCGACCAAACGCACCGAGACCTTCGCCGACGATGTCGCGGTGGGCGAATTGAGCACCGAGCACGCCGTGGCCGATGTCCAGCGGCTGATAGACGAAACGGAGGCCTACCGCGAGGGCACCTACGTCTCGCCCGCCGTGCAGGCTAAGCCAGTGGCCATTTCGGTGGGCGAGAAGCCCGAGGAGCTGAAGGTGGGCGGCGAGCGGCTCGAGGAGGCCAAGGCCTCCAAGCCCGCCAACGCCACCGCCAAGCCCACGCAGCAGGAGGACCAGACCGCCCTGCGCGAGCAGTGGAAGCGTCAGCAGCGCCGCGGGGCTGGCGCGGTCCGGCCCCGATAAGGTGTGGCGATGAGCGCTTCCGCTGCGTCCGTGCGCCGCCAACCGTGCTGCGATTCGCGCCGGGTCACCCCCGGCTGCGCCTTCTTCGCCATCCCCGGCACGCACGACGATGGCCAAAAGTATATCGCCGAAGCGCGGGCCAAGGGCGCGGCCGAGGTCATCGGCGCCTGCCCGGGGTGCGACCGCCAGGTGGCCAATCCGCGCGAAGCCTTCGCCGAGGCCTGCGCCGACTTCTGCGCTCGCCCCTCCGAGCAGCTCCTCCTCTGCGGCATCACCGGCACGAATGGCAAGACCACCACCGCCTGGCTCCTGCGCGATATGCTCGCCCAGGGCGGACTCCTCCCCGGCTTGCTCACCACCGTGGTCACCCAATGGCCCGGCCACGACGCGCCCGCCGACCGCACAACCCCCGACGCCTTCACCCTCCAGCAGCTCCTCGCGCAGATGGTCCAAGCCCGCTGCCGCGCTGCGGTGATGGAGGTCTCCAGCCACGCCATCGACCAAGCGCGCATCGGCTCAACCCGCTTCGCCCTCACCGCCTTTACCAACCTCACCCAGGACCACCTCGACTACCACCGCACGATGGAGGCCTACTTCGCCGTCAAGGCCCGCCTCTTCCTCGAGCACCCTGCCGCCCCGGCCGTCATCAATGGCGATGACCCCTATGGCGCGCGGCTGCTCGAACTGCTGCGTGCGTGCGGTCACCGCGCCCTCTGCCCCTACTTCCCGTCCGCCGCAGCCCAACACGCCCGCTTCACCGCCGAGGGCATCGAGGCCGAGCTCACCCTGGGCGGCCGCCGCCTCGCCTTCCGCACCGCCCTCTGCGGCCGCTACAACTTGGCCAACCTCCTCTGCGCGGCCACCGCCGCCCACGCTCTAGGCATCTGTCCCGAGGCTATCTTGGCAGCCATCACCGAGGCTCGGCCCCGCTGGGGGCGCCTAGAGCCGGCCTCCCCGCGCGTCTTTATCGACTACGCCCACACCGACGACGCTCTCACCAACGTCCTCTCCACGCTGCGCGAGATGACCCCCGGCCGCCTGCTCTGCCTCTTTGGCTGCGGGGGCGACCGCGACCGCACCAAGCGCCCCAAGATGGCCGCCGCCGTCGACCGCCTGGCCGACCTCCCCATCGTCACCTCCGATAATCCCCGCACCGAGGATCCCCTTGCCATCATCGCCGACATCCTCCCCGGCTTCTCCCGCCACAAGCCCCTGGTCGTGCCCGACCGCCGCGAGGCCATCGCCCGCGCCCTTGCCCTACTGGGCCCCACGGACACCCTCCTCATCGCCGGCAAAGGTCACGAAACCTATCAGGAGATCAACGGCATCCGCCACCCCTTCTCCGATGCCGCCGAAGTCCGCCGCGCCCTAACGCATTGAAGTTGCTCAGCGCATAAGGCGCGCGAAGTCCCGTTTACGGGTGGTTTCTCCCCTCTGGGCATATCCCCTTTCTCTCATCCGTCCGCTGTCATCACGCGCACCGCGCTCCACCTCGGCGAAGGCGCCCATTGGGCACCTCCGCAAGGGCCGTTGGGGGTGGCCCCCAAGCCCCCCGCGTCGCAGGTTTTGCGGGCCGCCGTCCCGGCGGCTTAGGGGGTGCAGAGTTCTTCGGCGAGGGAGAGGAGGCGCGCGAAGTCGCGTGCGCGGGCGGGGGCAGTTGGAAGGGGGAGGCCTTACTGCAAGCGCAGGCGGTAGCCTGGGCGAAGGGGGAGGAAGATGGCCTCGAGGGTGACGGCCTCGCGGGTCATATAGTGTGTGGTGAGGGGGTTGGCGCGCGGGTTGTCGAGGACGAGCGGGCCGGTGACGCGCCAGTGGGAGAAGAAG
>CAMGJH010000154.1 GCA_946056345.1 uncultured Lentisphaeraceae bacterium
GAAAAGTCCGGCGATACCGGGCTGCGGATGCTGCGGGCCTTTGCGTCCTCCAAGTCGACCGTGATGGGCACACGGTTGTAGAGGTTTGGATACCCTTCGAGGCGGTCAAGATCCCGCAAGAGGACCACGGGCGGCACCTCGATGACCTCGACCTCAACACGCGCCTTTCTCGGGCTCAGGAGGAAGGTGGGGAATCCGTAGCCCGTGTCGAACAGAGAGCCCGACACCGTGCCCCGACGGCGGCTCAGCACGCGCCCTGGCACGTGTTCGTTGCCCTCACCCTTGAGCAAGGTTCCGTAGACGGCGACAAGGGCCGTTTTAGGTTCATTTTGCATCGCATTGATTCCTTTCTTTTTAAAGTGATTTGGGAGGCCGTGTTCTTCGGCCCCAATCCAACAGCGCAAGCGATAGTCCTCAGCGTAGGGTTGCCCCGCGCGTTCGGCAGCCGTTTGCGAAGTCATTCGATAGGTCACCGCCGAATAAAGGCCCCCCTGATGGAACACCCGCACGATTTTGCGCGTGTAGACGGTGGGGAAGCCCTCAAAGGCGTCCATTCGGGCGATGTCGGGGACAGTGACCGCGTAAAGCACGCCGGGGGCTTCTGCGCCCCTACACGGCTCGATGTCGGCGGTCTTACGCTCGACCACCCGCCATCCGCGCAGAAGGGCAGCCCCGAGGTCTACGGCATTCGGCAAGCGCGTGTGGATTTGTCTGCGGTTCATATTCGAGCCGTAGGCGAAGTAGAAGATGCATGGAAGTTTATCATTCGGCATTGGTTTCTCCTGTTTCAAAGGGGTTAGTAAGCGCGCGGCGGGGGGCGGGTGCCCCCGCCGCGCTTGGGGCATTAGTCTCGGCGTTCTCCGCGCCAAGCCGTGCTCCCGCCAAGATGCTTGGTGAGGAGGTGGCGGGCGGTTTTGAAGGCCTCGCCAATCATCCCGAGGCGCAAAAGGAAGACGCGCACATCGTATTTGCTCGTGTTGGTGTTGAGGGTGCGTTGATGTTTTGCCGAAGCCGCTCGCGCCTCCTTGGCGAAGGTCACGAGGCAAAGGGCAAGCTGAATGTTGGCCTTGAGTTGCCCAGCGTGGGTCGTCCCATTGAAAAGGCGGAACTCAACCGTCTTCTTCTCATTCCAAAGGTTGTTAAGGTTCAAGGTGCGGTAGCGGTGGTAGTCGTAGTGCATCGGGTGCGGGGTGTAGGAGCCGAACCAAGCCTCATTCAACTCGCGCATCGTGACGATGCCCCGCTTGTGCTCGATGCGTGCCAAAAAGTCGTCAGCAGTGAATTGGGCGAAATTCATCCGCGAGCGTTTCACCTTGCAGGCGTTAACGATGAGTTTCTCTTGGCGGTAAAAAACCTTCACGAGGTTGGCGAGTTGTCGGGCGTTCAAATCAGCCGCACCAACGTGGACGTGCGCCCCGCACCGCTGGCTCGCCTTCGCCCCGGCCGCCCGAAGGGCGCGGAGAATCTTCTGCAAGGTTTCGAGGTCGGCCATCTTCAAAATCGGGGTCACGACCTCGGCGTGTGTGCCATAAAGGCTGCCATCGTACATCGCCTTCCAAACCCGGCCATCGGGAGCGGTCAGCGCCCAAGTGTCGTAGTGGGTTCCGGCGTAGTGGACCTCGCCGCCAATCACCGCCTGAATTGTGCGGGCGGCTTTTTCACGGGAAATCCCTTCGAGTTCCAACTCGACCCCGAAGGTGCGTTCTGCGATTTTGTTTGCTGCGTCTTTCATTTTCGGTTCCTTGGTTTTTGCGAAGGGGCACCGTGCCCTTTCAACGCCTCACACTATCGCTCTTTACGAAACTATTATCCAGTTATATTTTCAACTATTTGCGATTTATTTTTGCACGCCATAAAGCCCCTGAAAACACCCCATCCAATGGACTCTAAACGCCTCCCGCGAGGGCCTTAGAGGCGGTGCAAAAAGGGGAGGCCGAAGCCTCCCCACGCGCCATCAGAAGCCGATGCCCGAGAAATGGGTGTCTCCGCGCGCAAGGGCCGCACGCTCGGCCTCAACGGCCTCTTGGTAGCGCGGGTGGTGTCTTTCCTGCTCGGCGCACGCAAGGCAAATGCACTGCGTGTTAAAGCGGCTCATCGTTCGCCCATTGGCGAGGCTTTTGCCACAACGGTCACATTGGGTTTGGGTGAAGAAGGGGTCTTTGTCCATTTTGTTTCTCCGTGAAGAGGCCCCCTTTCGGGGGCCTTGTGGCGCGTTTCAGAGAACCTCGACGTAGTCCATCACCGTGGCCAACAGGTGGGTGTAATCGCCGCTTGTGGCCTTCTTGGTAAAGGTTTCGATGAAGTCCTTGTCGTAGCCATTCTGCTGAAGGGTGGCGCGGACTTTGCCAAGGATGTAGAAGGCGTTTCCATCCTCGCCAATGAGTTTGACCTTGAGGTTCGTGATAGGCATTTGCTCGTTTCCTTTCTTGGTTTTTGCGAAGGGGCACCGACCCCTTTCAACAGCACACACTATCGCTCTTTACAGGAGTATTATCCAGTTGTATTTTCAACTAGTTGAAAGTTTTATAGAAGCCCGAGCCCCCGCTTTTGGGGGCTCGGAAGGGAGGGGGTTAATCGGCGAAGTGTTCGTAGTAACAATCCATCGCTTGGCAAATGGCCTTGATTTCTTGCATCGAGGCTCTGTCCGTACTGAGGCCAAAGTGGAAAACCATTTTGCCGGACTTGTCAGACAGAAGGGTTAATTTTTCAACGCGCCCGCCGCCGATGCCGAGGAGCGAAGGTTCATCGCTGACGGTCGCCTCGAAGGTGTACTTTTTTCCTTTGTAGCGAACGGCTCCGTAATGGTGGTGCCCGCAATGCCCTGTGTCGAGGACGAGCGGATGGTTGGCGGCGGCCTCTACGCGCTCGCCAAAGATGAGGGTGTAGAACTTCGTGTTCTCGTCCCATTTGTTTCGGGGCTTGTCGCCCTCGGCAAAGGTCTGAGCCGAAAAGTCCTCGGCCTTGTGGTCATTCATAAACCAATGGATGATGTTGTCGACCCTGACCGAAGTGTCATCGATGCGCATCAATACGATATGATTGTGTTCGATTCTCACGTCATCGTAAACGGTCACTTTGAGGTCTCGGTTCTCCACGAGGAGTCGCCCCAAAAGGCGCTCGAGGAGGGCTTGTTGTTCGTTTCGCTTCATTTTGTTCCTTTCTTTTTGTGGCTCGTGAAGGGCACCGTGCCCTTTCAACGCCTCACACTATCGCTCTTTTCAGAACTATTATCCAGTTGTATTTTCAACCAGTTGATAGTTTTTAGGAAGCCTCTTCATCGCACCCACGAGGCTCTTTTCAGCCGTGGGGGTTCGGCAGCCCTTCAAGCGAAGAAGCCCCCGCCGAGGTGGCGGGGGCGGAGTGTTTCAATCGAGGGTGACGAATGTGCCGTTGGCCATTCGGGCTTGCCATTCGTTGGGCCGTGCGCCGAAGTCGAAGAGGAGGTCGGCAAACTTCATTCCGTTCCGGCCCCCATCTAACCGTTCGTACCACCAATCGAGGCGAATCAACACGCGCGCCTTGTCGGGGGAGTCTTTGTCGATGAAGAAGGAGCCAAAGTCGCCGAGGCGGATGTGCGCCCAAATCTGCCGCCCGCAAGCCCCGAATTCCTCAAAAAGGTCATTGCTGTCAATCGTGATGTATACAACGCTACCGCCCCGTTTGAGCTGGATTTTGATGTCGGCTGTTTCGCCCTCCACCTTGAGCAGTTTGCGAATGAGGGCCGTGGCTTGGTCGAACTTGAAAGCCTTGGCGATGGCGGCCTGCTTACCGGCATCAAAGGCTTTTATGATTTCATCGTTTGTCATTTTCGGTTCCTTGGTTTGCGAAGGGCGATGTGCCTTTCAACGCCTCACACTATCGCTCTTTATGAAAGTATTATCCAGTCATATTTTCAATTATTTACGATTTGTTTTCACGCACAGAAGAAGACCTCGAAGCAGTCGGAAAACTCGAGGGCTAAAGACAAAAACGGGAGGGGAAGCCCTCCCGTTCGCAAAGCGTTGGGTGCGCTTTATTTCAATTTGAACCAAGCGATAACGGTGTGAAAATCGTAGACCCCGTTCCGAATGGAGCGCCGGGGAACCATCTCAACGAAGTCGAGGGTGATGCGGAGGG
>CAMGJH010000155.1 GCA_946056345.1 uncultured Lentisphaeraceae bacterium
TTAAGAGGCCCTCTTAATTCAATTAACATCACCTCTTAATTCAATTAAGTGGGCCTATTAATTATTCCCCCCGCCCCGGGGCCAAAACGAACTAGGCCCGGGTCGAGGGTCAACCCGGGCCTACCTCGAGGCCAACTCGGGGCGGATGCAAAAGAAGGGCGCGGCAGGGGGAACGGCGGGGGGCTTTGAGCTAGGCGCTCGCTGACGCTCGCTGCGCGGCAAATATGCCGCGCCACAGCACCGCCGAAAGCAGGAGGAGGGCTGGCCTTTGGGTAAGAGGCTCACATGCCAGGCGGGGCGGAGGCCAAGCGCGGCCATTGGAGTGGCTGGAGGTGCAGGGCGGGCGCGGCAGGGGGCGAGGCTGGTAAGCATTGTGCCGTGGCCTGCTCCGCCAGGCCACCCGGGGCTGAGGCCTGCCGTTGAGAATGGCGGGCCCCACGCGGCAAGGTTGCCGCGTATCGACCGCGCAGCGGTCTATCGTGGGTTCTGTGGCCGCGCATATTTGCGCGGCGGTGGGGGTGCACTGTGCCGGCCTGTACGCGCAGGGCCTCTGGCACGGCCCACGTATATACCACATACCCCCACCAAGATCCGATTTGCATTCCCGCTTGGAAACGTGTATACTGTTGGCGTTTGATGAAAGGAGGAGTTCCTTTGTTGTTATGTTAGAAGCGCGCTTGCGAGTCTTGGCCTTGATTGTCACCGATGCGTTCACGATGAGTGTCGCGTGGGTGTCGTCTGTGGCGTTGAGCGCCCTCCTAACCCCTCCACGACTCTTTCCGGCGAGTTCGTTTGCCGAGACGATGGACTACGCGCTCTCGCGCTGGGGCTTCTTGCTCTTCTTCCTAGTCTTTAATATGGCCGCGCGGCTCTATCACGGGAACCTCGCCTACCCCGGGCTGGCGCTCTCGCCAGTGGAGGAGTTTCGGCGTCTGACGCTGACGACGTTGGCCACCGGGTTGCTCTTCTTCTCCTACTTGGCGTTCTATGGCAAGCAGTCGTTGGTCTCGACCGGGGTGGTGGTCTTGGCGGTGATGCTGACGGTGCTGTGCGCACAGCCTGCGCGGAACCTGTTGCGGCGGCTCCTGCGGCGGTTCGACCTGTTGCAGATTTCGGTGTTGCTCCTGGGGAGCAAGCGCGACCGGGCGCTGCTGAAGCAGACGATTGAGTCCTCTTCCTACGGCGGCATTCGCGTGGCGGCCGAGGAGGAGCGAACGCACGAAGCGATTGAGTTGGCGTGGCGGCAGGGGATTAAGTATTGCATCAGCTTGCAGCCGTTGCGCGTCTTCCGGCAGAGTATTCGGGCGCTCTTGGATAACTTCTCAGTGGTGGTGAGCATTCCGGAGATGCACGTCTTCCCGATTGCCCTCATCGAGCCGGTGGAGTTGGGCGGCTTTGGCGGGTTTGAGATGACCAACCAGTTGCGCCAGCGGGGCACGCGCGCCATCAAGCGGCTCTCGGAATCGGTGGCCGCCATTGTCGCGGGCGCTATCTGCATCGTGCCGGGGCTCTGCATTGCCGGGCTGCTGTGCCTGGCCTACGGGCCAAAGAACGTCTTCTATCACACCCAGCGTCTGGGCAAGAAGGGGCGCCCCTTCACCATCTGGAAGTTCCAGACGATGATCCCCAATGCCAAGGAGCAGCTCGCGGTCATTCTCGCCACGGACCCCGCCCTCGCCGCAGAGTGGAAGCGAACCGGGAAGCTTAAGAATGACCCGCGCATCACGCGCATTGGCAAGTGGCTCCGCCGCACCTCCTTTGACGAGATTCCGCAGTTGCTCAATGTGCTACGCGGCGAAATGTCGCTCATCGGCCCACGGCCAATTGTCCAGCGCGAAGTGCCGCTCTACGGCCGCTACTACGAAATGGTCTCGTGCGTTAAGCCCGGCATTACCGGCTTCTGGCAGGTCTCCGGCAGAAGCGAGCTCGATTACAGCCGCCGCGTTGCGCTCGACCTCTACTACGTCCAGAATTGGAGCCTCTGGCTCGATGCCTGGATTTTTATCCGCACATTCTTCGTCGTCCTCTTCCAACACGGATCCTACTAAGCCGTCTATGAACCGTGCCCTGACACTCAAACGCGACCAAATCAGCGTCCTGATCGCCAAGGACTTCAAGCTGAAGTATAACGCCACCGCGCTCGGCTTCGCGTGGTCGCTGATAGTCCCCTTCTTCACCAGCCTCATCTACTTCTTCGTCTTCGGCGTGATGATGCGTTGGAACGCCAAGAATTACCTGCTCTACGTGGTCAGCGGCAACTTTATGTGGCAGTTCTTCTCCAATGTCGTGATGATGAATGGCCGCGTGCTGATGAGCAACAGCGCCCTGCTCAAGAAGACCTCCTTCGACCGCCGCCTCCTCATTTGGGGCACCTTCTTCACCGAGAGCATCCACTTCCTCCTCACCATCCCCGTCCTCATCGGCGTAATGTGGTTCTACGGTGTCGTCCCCCACTGGACGCTCCCCATCAACCTCGTCGCCACTCTCCTCTTCACCCTCCTCCTCTCGATTGGAGTGGGATACGCCTACGCCGCCATCAATCTTTATTTTCGTGACCTGGAGCGCATAATGGATGTTCTGATGCGGATGTGGCTCTTCCTCTCGCCGGTGTTTATTCCGATTGGAAATGTGCCCGAGCGCTTCCGGTTTATCTACGACCTCAACCCGATGGCCGGGATCCTGTGCACCTGGCGCGATATCTTCTACGAACCTGCCTTCCATCCGGAGCGTTTCGCGCAGTTGGGGCTGGTCTGCCTGTTGGTCTTCCTCTCCGGGCGGTGGATCTTCAAGAGCTTGGAGCCGCGTTTCGCGGAGATGATGTGAGGGCCTGATATGAGCGAGCTTCCCATCATCGAAATCAGCGGTCTGACCAAGACCTTCGCCATCGAGCGGCGGCGGTATGGGGTCAAGAATATCCTCTTGCATTTGCCGCAGTATATCCACGACCGCGCCCATCGGCGGCTCTTTACCGCGTTGGACAACGTCTCGCTGACCATCCAGCGCGGCGAGCGCATCGGCCTCATTGGCCACAACGGCTGCGGGAAGACCACGTTGCTCTCGGTTATCGGCGGGGTCTACCGGCGCTATCAGGGCGAGGTGACGGTCCGAGGGCGCGTCTCGATGATGCTGGCCCTGGGGGCCGGGTTCTGCCACGACCTCTCCGGGCGCGAGAATGTCATTCTCAACGGCGTGCTGCAGGGGAAGACCGTCGCCGAGATGAAGGCGTTGATGGAGGATATTGTGAACTTTGCCGATATCGGCCCCTTCATCGACTCGCCCGTCTACCAATATTCGTCGGGGATGCTTGCGCGTCTGGGCTTTGGCATCGCCACGGCCATCAAGCCCGAAATCCTCCTCGTCGACGAGGTGATGGCCGTCGGTGACGCCAACTTCGCCACCAAATGCGAGCAGCGCATCAACGGCCTCCTCGCCAACGGCACCACCCTCATCCTCGTCTCCCACAGCCCAACCGTCATCCGCAAATACTGCACCCGCACCATCAAACTCGACCACGGGAAAGTCGTGGAGGATGTCGATGTTGCGAGTCTCTGACGGAGGAAGAATAGGCGATGTCTAGCGACCGGCCACTCCATACGCCTAAGACAACGCCGATGGTGTCGGTGATTATCCCTGTTTATAATGGGGCAGCTGTCTTGGAGCGGTGTTTGCAGTCGGTGTGTACGCAGCAGGAGCGGCAGATTGAGGTGCTTTGCGTTGACGATGGGAGTACAGATCAATCGTTCGCAGTGCTCAATGCTTGGGCCGAGTTGGATCCACGAATACGCGTCTTTCATCAAGCCAATGGTGGGCCGGGACGGGCGCGTAATCTGGCGTTGGGGAAAGCGTGCGGAAGATATTTGGCGTTTGTCGACTGTGATGACGAGGTGGTTCCAGACATTTGGACTAAAAGCCTTGCCATGGCAGAAGCGCAGCAAGTCGATATGGTGCTGTTTAATCCGGAGATTATCGACGAGGCAACGGGGAACGTTTTGGACGATCGGCAAAGCCAATTGCGTCTGCCGGAGACGTGTTATCACGCACCCTTTACCTGGCGGGGGATTGGACGTTCGCCCTTTGATACGTGTTGCTATCCACCAACGCGGATTATTCGTAGA